>NZ_CAPAEZ010000058.1:0-16403 GCF_948576815.1 uncultured Allobaculum sp. | reverse complement strand
ATTATCCCAAGGAGGCGGTCGAGAAAATACCCGTCTTTTATTTGACGCTTACAAACAAAAGTTCAGACGGGATCCGATCAAAGATCTGACGATAAAATCCGGCAAAGCGCCGGATTTTTTTATGGGGAAACAAATGGTCAGAACCGCGCAGACCAAGCGTGTCCTATACAATGAAACAGAACGGAAATCGACAGCGAAGAGTTCAGGATTTTTGATTCCAATTTACGATAAGGAGATTCACTATGGAAAAACTGTACTGGGCCAAAGTCAGAGAAGATGCCCAGATCCCGTCAAAGCGGCAGGAAGATGCCGGATACGATTTGTATCCGTGTTTTGAAGAAGACTTTATGCGCATTGATCCGCTCCACACGGTTCTGATTCCGCTTGGAGTGGCTTCGGCTTTTGATGACAATTATGTTTTATTCCTCAAGGAACGGGGAAGTACCGGAGTGAAAGGCATGTCCGTTCGCGCCGGTGTCATCGATTCCGGCTATCGCGGGGAATATATGGTACCGATCACCAATGTGAACGATCGCCCGCTGCTCATTATCAAAAAAACGGCTCTGTCGGCGATGAGCGAAGACGAAAAAGCCGGCTTTATCCTGTATCCGTACGAAAAGGCGTGCGCGCAGGGTGTCCTCCTCGTCATTCCACAGCTGGAAACGCAGGAGATTTCTCTTCAAGAACTGCAGGCCATTCCGTCTTTGCGCCAGGCTGGGCGCCTGGGAAGCAGCGGAAAGTAGACACGAAGAAACAATCAAAGACGCTAATCCAGGGAGAAAAAACTCGAATTGAGAGGAAAGAGAGAAGAGCAATGATTATTTTCGGAACTGATTTTGATGACACGCTGTATTTTCATCATCAGGGCGGCGTTCGAGAAGAAGACGCGAAAGCCATTCGCCGCTTTCAGGCAGCGGGAAACCAGTTTGGACTGGTAACCGGCCGTGCCCGGACGATGAGAGGGCTGCTCGAAGATATGAGCGAGCATAAAGTGGATTTTGATTTCTGGATTTTTTCCAATGGAGCTCAGGTGTGCGATCGCTCCAGTCGGATTTTGTACCAGCGTTTTCTGGATCCCGCTTTTGTGCGGGAAGCGGTCGAAGACATGCCGGATGTCGGCTTCATTTTCCATGGAGAAAATGAACTGATTCGTACGCCGAAGAAAAATTATCCAGATTTTCCAACGCGCATTGTCCGTTCGGCTTCCGAATTTGATCCCTCACGCATTCTGGCCATTTCTTTTTCCCATATAACTCCAGAAGGCGCTCAGCTCTTAAAAGAAACCCAGAAGCGAGACGATGTCATCGCGGTGGCGAACTCGCGATTTGCGGATTTCAATCCCGTGGGCGTAACGAAAGGAACGGCCTTAAAAGCACTCGCTGCACAGATCGGAAAACCCGGGGATTTTACAGCGGCCATCGGCGATTCCTTCAACGATCTGAGCATGCTGGAAGAAGCGGATGTATCCTTTACGTTTCCAGACAGTCCAAAGGAAGTTCAGGAAGCGGCAACGTATATCGTAAGCGGCATTGCCGAAGCAGTGGACATTCTGCTTCGTCTGCAAAACAATCCGCACGTCGAGTCCAGATAGCCAGTAACTGCCCGGCCAGCGCAGTTTGGAAGTCCAGCACGCAAGCTGGCGATATGCAAAGCAAAAACAGAAACAGGAACGAAATAAAACGCCCAGAGCGTCCGCTTCTCCTTCTGCAGAAAGGAAAGCCGGAACTCTGGGCGTTTCATTTTATATAAGGGGGATTTGTAAGACAGGAGATTCTTGATGAAGTCAGGAAATCCTAGTCGGCAACCGGCTCGAGCCATTCGGTTGAGCAGTCTGTTCCTGGAATTTCAAAGGCAAGGTGAGAGAACCAGGAATCGTTGGCAGCACCATGCCAGTGCTTAACGCTGGCGGGGATTTCGATGATGGTTCCCGGTGTCATTTCTACGGGATCTTTGCCCCATTCCTGATACCAGCCTCTTCCGCCGACGCAGATCAGAACCTGACCGCCGCCGGTTTTCGCGTGGTGAACATGCCAGTGGTTTTTGCATCCCGGTTCAAAGGTAACGTTGGAAATCGGAAGCGGTCCGCCGGAAACGGGAGCCAGCCAGCTGCGGCCGTCAAAATACTGCGCATAGGCATCGTTTGGCTTTCCAACCGGGAAGAAGATGGTCTTCGCGTAAGCCGCCAGTGCGGCATCTTTGCTGGAATCCCTGGCTTCGGGTTCGTCGTTCCAGATCGCTTTGGCGTGGTTGAATACGGCCCAGGCTACCGGCCAGCCGGCATAGAAGCCGCCCTGGGTAATCAGCGCGGAAATTTCTTCTTTTGTTACGCCGTTTTCTTTCGCGAAGCCGAGATGGTGATCCAGAGAAGCGTCGCAGAGACCGCGTCCCATGAAGATGGAGATGACGATCATGCTGCGTGTTTTGGGAGGAAGGGGCGGGTCGTTCCAGACCTCTCCAAAGAGAATGTCATCGTTATAGCGGGCAAAGTCCGGTGCAAATTCGCCAAGGGCATTGCGGCCCGCAGTCTGTACAATTTTAGCCATGATAAAGTCCTTTCCTGAACGGATTCATTAATCGCAAAAACAAGTTCACAAATACAAGTTCACAAAACAGGGTCGATCAAAATCGAGACTCAGGCATGGAATCGAAAATTGGATTTCGAATCGATGCGTTTACGCATACAGAGAGCGCCTCTTTGCTAGTTCAGGCTTTCGATCCACGCATTCAGCTGGGCGTCTGTCGTCTGCGGCGTGATGCGCAGGCCCTGTTTCCAGTCAATTTTCGGGAAGTTGCGCTCCAGCTGGCTTTCTACGCCTTCCATGCCGGATCCGCCGGATGTAATAAAGGGAGCCACTTTCATTCCCGCTGTATCCACCTTGCTCAGGAAGGTGTTGATGATGGAAGGAGCCTGATACCACCATACGGGGAATCCGATCAGCAGCGTATCGCAATCCAGATGGTCTGGAAGCGTCTTGACGTCTACGGGTGCCATCGGTTTTTTCATCTCGAGCGTGGAACGGCTCGTTTTATTCGTCCAGTCGAGATCGCTGGCGGTGTACGGAACGGCCGGTTCGATTTCAAAAACCGGCGAATTCGTCAGATCGCCTAGCCGTCTGGCCGCTTTGGCGGTAATGCCGCTGGCAGAGAAATAAACAATTTGAATGTTCATTGCATACCTCCAGAGAACAGATCGGATTGGACATTCTGTCCCATGTCCGCATTCGATGTACTTCTGTTCTTTCTGACTTCAGTATTATCCTGCCCTCACCTTATGTCAATATAGATGAATACCTATCTTTATATTCGGATATTGCATTAGCATTATAGATAATCTGCAGTTTAAAAGGCCAATAGAAAAGCCGCCATTTGGATCGATGGCGGCTTTTATGAACGATGCAGAAAAAGAACAGAAACAGATCCATTTGACAGAGTAAAGGAAGACGAAGTCTTCACTCAGCGGGACGAATCTTCGCTGCATTCGGTCTGTGAAGGACACGAACACGTTACGCCTTCGCTGGTAAGATATGTCAGAAACTTATCCATTAAAGGCGGCTGCGGAAAGCGTTCCTTCCAGGCAATGGTCAGACAGGAAGACATCGCCGGCGAAAGCGGAAGAACTTTCAGGTCCGGATGATCGTAGGCGGGCACATTGGCAATGCTTAAACCAATGCCAATGCCGTTGCGGACCATGAGAGCGCATGTGGAAGACAGCGAGGAACTGCCCGCATAGCGGATGCAGCGTTCGGTTTTGTGAAGCCAGGAAAGAATCTGGGTTCGGATTTCCTGGCGATACGGCAGAATCAGGGGCTGGCCGGCAAGATCTTCCGGCGTGATGACTTCCTTTTCGCAGAGCGGATCATCGCTTTTCAGAATTGCACCCCAGCTTTCCCGCTGTTTCCAGCAGAGCGTTTTGTACCCGTCCAGACATGTAGGAAGCATGAAGAGTCCAAGATCGGCCAGACCGTGGTCGATCATTTCGCGGATCGTCGTTCCGTTGCCGGTCACAAACTGAAGACGTACGCCGGGATACAGTTTCTGGAAGCGCGCGGCGATCTGAATGAGTTCATCGGTTGCCGCAAATTCGCCGCAGCCGATGATCAGTTCGCCCGCGATCGGGTCATCAAAAGACTGAAGTTCTTTCATCGTCCGTTTTTCCAGATCCAGCATTTCCTGAGCGCGGCGCGCGAACATCAGACCTTCCCGGGTCAGATGCAGAGACTTCGCCTGCCGCTCAAAAAGCGGGGCGCCAAGATCTTCTTCCAGCTTCTGGATCTGGCGGCTTAATGTCGGCTGGGTCAGATTCAGGACTTTGGCCGCTTTGTTCATGCTGCCGGCTTCAATAATGGATAAAAAATACTGACACGCTTTGAGATCCATACACTCACCTGAACCCTTTCTCTGTTTATGCTGCTGGCTGCGGAACCGTCAAAAAACGGTATCCGGATCAGATACATGTTAACAAAAAATGAAGGAATCACATATGAAGTGCCGAAGAACAGCGTATCCATGAGCACCCCTTTTGCCCCAAATCTGAACAGATTGATCAAAATAACCAGAAAGTCCAGAACGACTCTCGCTTTGTCCAAATTGCAATCCAGTCAGGCACCAGAAAACAGGAAAGTCGGCATGCGCACCGGAAAGGTTCGCCAGCCTGTCAAAGGAAACAGAGCGGCGCGACATTCGAAAGCGGCAAAAAAGAAGGCCAGACCGAAAGGCAGAGCAGGGATGGCAAAAGAGCATAAAAAAACTGACCTGAGTATTCTCAGGTCAGGAACTGTTCTGGTTGCGGGAGAAGGATTTGAACCAACGACCTCCGGGTTATGAGCCCGACGAGCTACCAGACTGCTCTATCCCGCGATATGTATGGCGGAGAAGCAGGGATTCGAACCCTGGCGCCGCTTGCGCGACCTACCGGTTTTCAAGACCGGACCCTTCAACCACTTGGGTACTTCTCCATAAAAATGAAAATGGTGGCTAGGGTGAGACTCGAACTCACGACCTTCCGGGTATGAACCGGATGCTCTAGCCAACTAAGCTACCTAGCCAAAATATAAAGATGAAAATGGTCGGGACGACAGGATTTGAACCTGCGACCCCTTGCACCCCATGCAAGTGCACTACCAAGCTGTGCTACGTCCCGATAAAAATGGCGCGCCATGCAGGAGTCGAACCCACAACCTTCTGATCCGTAGTCAGACGCTCTATCCAATTGAGCTAATGGCGCACTTCGTTAACGCATGGTCTATTATAGCAAACCTTCACCCGTTGACAACTCTAAAGACACAAATTCAAAAATAAAATGACGTCCGCCCTTTTTGAAAAATACAGGCTTTCCAGAGGCTTTCCCCGAGGGGAATAAAAGGAAAAAGGAAGCGCCGGCAGCGCGTTATCCGGACCAAGATCTTCTGGATCCGGCACCGATCCTGAGCACGAAACAGTCTGGCTGTCACCGTCCAAATGAACATAGGGAGCTTTAAAAGGGCTTTCATTTGCGATTAAGATTCTTTTATAATAAAAACGTTGAAGTGCCCGATCAAGATTTGTACGGATTGGGACAAAAAAGAGGAAAAAAGATGAAAAATACGAAATGGCTTCGACGCATTGGCGGAAGTCTGCTTGGCGGAATGATGGCGATGAGTTCCGTCTCGATGCAGATGGTTCTGCCTGTGTCTGCTGAAGAAGCAAACTCGGATTCCAATCAGATGGTGTCCGAACCTGAAGTTGTTCCTGTAAGCGTGATCGATTCCGATAAGCGAACCGTGAACCTGAATGCAAACTGGAAGTTCACCTTATCCGACCCGGCGAATGCCCAGAACAGCAGCTTTGACGACTCCAAATGGGACAGCGTAAACCTTCCGCATGACTATTCCATCGACCAGGACTATACTCCGGCCGGTGAAGCCGAGAGCGGCTATAAGCTCGGCGGCGTGGGCTGGTACCGCAAGGTATTCACCGTTGCCCCAGACTTTAATAAACGCATGGTTGTCGAATTCAACGGCGTTTACATGGACTGCGAAGTGTACATCAACGGACACAAACTCGGCGGCCACCCCTATGGCTACACCGGTTTTGCCTTTGATCTGACCGATTACCTCAATAAAGACGGCGAAAACGTACTGGCTGTACGTGTAAACCATCAGACTCCGTCTTCCCGCTGGTATTCCGGAAGCGGTATTTACCGTGACGTTACGCTGACGATTACGGATGACGTTCATGTCGGCTATGACGGCATTGCGGTAACGACCCCAAACCTGGAGACCGAAAAAGGCGGCAATGTAACAACGCATGCGGCTGCAGATATCGTCAACGATTCCAGCGCTTCCAAAACGATTACCGTAAAACAGACCGTACTTGACGGAAGCGGCAATGCGGTTGGTACAGCATCGAAAGATGTAACTCTGACGGCCGGCGAAAAGCAGAATGTTGCGCTGGATGTCATGGTTAACAACCCGACCCTCTGGAAAACCAATCTCGCCAAAGACGAACATGCAGCGCTCTATACGCTGAAAACCGAAGTTGTTGAAAGCGGCAAGACTGTTGATACAACCGAGACGACCTTCGGCTACCGCTACTACTCTTACGACAAAGACACTGGCTTCTCGCTGAACGGCGAAAAAATGAAGTTTAAAGGCGTCTGCATGCACCACGATCAGGGTTCTTTAGGTTCCGCCGCTGAAAAGCGCGCCATCGAGCGTCAGGTGAAGATCCTGAAGGAAATGGGAGCCAACGCCATCCGCGTGACGCATAACCCGGCTGATCCTTACCTGCTTGAAGTGTGCAGCCGCGAAGGCATCATGGTCATCAATGAACTTTTTGACGGCTGGATCGGTGCCAAGAACGGCAACTACAACGACTATGCGCGCTTCTTTGAACAGACGGTCGACGCCGACAACGAAATTCTGAATAAAGAAGAGGGTGACAAGTGGTTCGAGTTTGATACCCGGGCTGCCGTACAGGAAAGCCGCAACGAAGCGTCTGTCCTCATGTATTCGCTCGGCAATGAAATTTTTGAAGGGTCCGACGACTGGAGCGCGCAGAGTGCCCGACTGGCCAATGCGATTATGGATGTGGTCGAAGCCAACGATACCGGACAGTTCCTTACGTTTGGCGGAAACCGTCTGAAGAGGGGAACGCAGGAAGACGCGGTAGCCAACGCGATCGCAAACAGAGGCGGTCTGATCGGCTTTAACTACACCGTCACATCGCAGTACAACTCCAAACGAAGCCAGAATCCAACCTGGAAAGTGTACGGAGGCGAAACGGCGTCCCATATCAATTCCCGCGGCGTATACAACGTACTCTCTAGCGGTGCGCTCAACGCGGACAATCTTCTGACCAGCTATGATTATTCCGCGGTCGGATGGGGCCATACAGCGAGCGACTCCTGGTATACCGTTATCACCAACGACTACAACGGCGGCGAATTTGTCTGGACCGGCTTCGACTATCTCGGCGAACCGACGCCAAAAAATGGAGTAGGTACTGGATTTACCGACGGTAACCGTTCGCCGAAAAACTCCTACTTCGGCATTGTGGATACCGCGGGTCTGCCCAAAGACAACTACTACCTGTATCAGAGTCTCTGGAATGACCACGAAACAACACTTCATGTTCTCCCCGCATGGAATAAAGATGTAGTTGTCAATAACGGAAACGGAGATGTTCCGGTCGTTGTATATTCCGATGCACCGACAGTCGAACTGTTCTTTACAGCGGCTGGAAGCACGACACGTCAGTCTCTGGGCAAGAAAACCATGACGGAGCATACGACAGCCGCTGGTTACACCTACCAGATGTATGAGGGAAGCGATAAGGAGAGCACAACCCACCGCAATCTGTATCGCACCTGGAAGGTTCCGTATGCGAACGGCAAGATTGAAGCTGTTGCCTACGACAAGTCCGGAAATCCAATCACAACGGAAACGGTTGGCCGCAGTTCTGTAGAAACAACCGGCGCGGCATCGGCAATCGATATGACAGCCGATCGTCCGAATATTGCAGGCGACGGTGTCGATCTGTCCTATGTAACGATTGATATTACCGATTCTGAAGGACGGATTGTTCCTTCCGCAAAAAATAAAGTCACGGTTCGCGTAGAAGGCGCCGGTGAACTGGCTGCTCTCGATAACGGTGTTCAGCCGGATCAGCAGAGCTATCGCGACGACAACCGAAAAGCGCAGGCGGGTCAGCTTGTCGCCATCATCCGTTCCAACGGAAAAGCCGGAGACATTAAAGTGACCGCATCCGCTGACGGTCTTGAATCCAAGACGATCATGCTCAATGCGAGCGAAGTTGAAGGTGGAGGCGGCAAAGCGCTGAGCAGTTTTGAATACTCCCGCAACTACTATGTGAAGAAAGGGGAAAAACCCGTTCTTCCATCTGCCGTTAAAGCGAATTATGCAGACGGCACCTCTAAGAATGTGGCCGTGACCTGGGATACGATTACGGACGACCAGGTAGCTGAATCCGGCAACTTTACTGTAAGCGGAACGGCAGAAGGCCATACAGTTTCGGTAAGCGTCTATGTCATCGATCAGGTGGCTGCTCTTCTGAACGTATCGACAGCCGTTTCCAAAGGAACGGTTCCAGTACTTCCGGAAAGCCGCCGCGCGGTTCTGAACGATGGCGAAATTCTGGATGCAAGCTTTGCGGTAGACTGGCAGATGCCAGACGATTCCGCCTTTGCAGAAGCAGGCAATTTGGTTATTCCCGGAACGGCCAGTGTATTTGGTCAGTCTGTTCCTGTCAAAGCGTTTGTCCGTGTTGCGAATGCAACCGTGACGCTTGGCGACAGTATTTCTGGAGCAGCTCATCTGAGCCAGAACATTCCAGAGGACAAGCAGAGCGATACGCTGGAAGCCATTATTGACGGAAGCACCGTGAAGCAGGATGTGAGCGGCGGACCGAACACATCCATCTGGTCCAACTATGACTACTGCTACACCACACCGGAAAATAACACGGCCCAGATCACGTTCCGCTACGATACGCAGCAGGCGGTTGGACAGATCAAAGTTCACTTCTCTCAGGACAGCTGGTCTGCTTCCTACCCGGATGCCAATACAACAGCCTTTGAAATCAGTGAGAATGGTACCGACTGGACACCGCTGACGGTGAAAGAAACGATCGGCGATGAAGTAAATAATGTTAAGTGCTATACCTATGACTTTGCGCCGACGCGCTACACGTATCTGCGTATGACTGTAACCAACACCACAACGCAGAAGCCGAACGGAAACAACCCGTGCACGGCCATTACGGAAGTGGAACAGTTCGGCTTTACCAGCACGCTCGTTGTAAACCAGGCGGCAGAACTGGACACCCTGACGATTGACGGAACCGCGGTTTCGGCAGATCTCCTCGCTTCTAAGGAAATCCCGACGTCCAAACAGACCGCTGCCGTTGAAGCGGTGTCCAAAGGCAACGGTGCCGTTACAATGCTTCCGGCTGAAAACAAGAAACAGGTGATCCTCGTTGAAGCCGAAGACGGAAGCAAGATTTCGAAATACACCATCCTGTTTGGAGTTATGGATCCAGAAGACGATTCCAGAGATATTCCGGTTGAAAAGCTGACCGCAGCAGCCGGCTCAACCGAACCTAACCATGGACCAGAACGTCTGCTCGATAACAATACGTCCACAGACTGGCATTCCAGTTACAAGGGAACCAACCGTGACGACCTCTGGGCAGAGTTCGCGATCGACGGCGACTACATGGTCGACGGTCTGCGCTATCTGCCAAGAATGACCGGCGGCGATAATGGAAGAATTACCAAATATCGCATTGATGTTCTCGATGAAAACGGCGAATGGAAAACCGTAACTACTGGCAGCTGGGCAGCAACCGACGGCTGGAAGAACGCTTCCTTTGCACCGGTGAAAACGACGAAAGTTCGTCTGTATGCGGTAGAAAGTATGTCGGATCAGTCCTACGTATTTGCGTGCGGTCTCGAAATGCGTCTGACTGGTGAAGAAGATGTTGTGGAAACAAATCTGGATTACAGTCTCCTCCATACCGCAATCGATGAGGCGGGCAAACTGAATGCCAGCGAGTTTAAATCCGCTTCTGCATTCACATCCGCTCTGGATGCCGCAAAAGCCATCGATAACAAAGCCTCTCATCAGGCAGATATTGATCAGAAAGCCGATGCGCTCAACCAGGCGATGCTCGATCTGCGTCTTACCCCTTCTGCAGGCAAGCTTGACTCTCTGAAGTAAAGAAATGCTTTGTCCTTTCTCCGATCTTTGAGAGAAACGGAATCTAAACACGAACCGCGTCCTTTAAAGCCATGAGCTTTGCGGGACGCGGTTTTCTGTCTCAAAGCGTTCGCAAAAAAAGGGGAAGAGTCGCTATGCTGGGGAGGATATCGGACAGGCGATACGTCCGGACAGACGTATGGAATCAAAGGGGAATTGCGGTATGAAACGACTGATCCTGCTTCGTCATGGCGAAAGCGAATGGAATAAGGAAAAACGATTTACCGGCTGGTCGAATGTGAATCTGAGTCCAGAAGGACACCGAGAAGCTATAGAAGCCGGTAAAAGGATGAAAGAAGAAGGCATCCAGATCGATCGGGCCTTCACTTCGCGGCTCAAACGCGCCAATCAGACGCTCGATCATGTGCTGAATGAACTCGATCAGAAAGAAATGCCGGTAACGCGCAGCTGGCACATCAATGAGCGAAGCTATGGGGCGCTGCAGGGTCACACCCAGGCGGAAACAATTGCCAGATATGGAAAAGCCAGAGTGGATGCCTGGCGCAGCAAACTCGACGCAAAGGTACCACTGCTCGATCCAGATGATCCGCGCACCCCTGGACAGTCTTCGGAATATGCGGATGTACCGAAAGAACAGCTGCCGCTTGGCGAATCTATGCAGATGGCGATGGATCGAATCGTTCCGTTTTACAGGGAACAAGTCGTCCCCTGTCTGGAAAAGGAGCAGACCGTACTGATTGCGGCGCATGGAAACATCCTTGGCGTTTTGCTGAAATATTTGATTGAAGACGCCAATAAGGACTTGAAAGACGTCGAACGCGATCTTGGCATTTCCCTGATCTATGAACCGCCAACGGGCGTTCCGATGATCTGCACGTTTGACGAGAAGGGAAAGCTGGACAAAATTGAGTGCCTGGCGGATCCGGAAGAAGTTGCAAAGCGTGCCGGACGAATCGGATAGGCAAGCTCGATCCAGAAAAGCGAGAACAGACAGAAAACTTGAATAAAAATCGAAGAATAGCAGAAGAATAGAGGCCCCGGATCCTGTCTATGGATTCCGGGGCCTTGTCTGTATGGAAGAGAATTTAAGATTTCGGTATTCTGGGTCGAATGAAGAGGGCAAGGCTATGACCAGAACCGGGCATAAAAAAACGCACCCCGAATTGGGTGCGTGATTTACAAAGTGGTGGTCTCTGTCGGAATCGAACCAACGACACAAGGATTTTCAGTCCTTTGCTCTACCAACTGAGCTAAGAGACCACATGGTTGCGGGAGAAGGATTTGAACCAACGACCTCCGGGTTATGAGCCCGACGAGCTACCAGACTGCTCTATCCCGCGATGTACTTAGATATAATAACCGAAAGGATGACTGGATGCAAGAGATTTTATCACTTTTTTCAGAAATCAATCGGTGCTCCTGCAACAACATTCCTTAAGGACTGTAGGTAACTGGTGGACCCTGCAGGACTTGAACCCGCGACCATCCGGTTATGAGCCAGCTGCTCTTACCAACTGCGCTAAGGGTCCATGAAAAATAAAACATAAGAAATGGTGGCTAGGGTGAGACTCGAACTCACGACCTTCCGGGTATGAACCGGATGCTCTAGCCAACTAAGCTACCTAGCCAAAATATAAAGATGAAAATGGTCGGGACGACAGGATTTGAACCTGCGACCCCTTGCACCCCATGCAAGTGCACTACCAAGCTGTGCTACGTCCCGATAAAAATGGCGCGCCATGCAGGAGTCGAACCCACAACCTTCTGATCCGTAGTCAGACGCTCTATCCAATTGAGCTAATGGCGCAAAGTTTGAATATGACTTGAAAATCTTTATTGCTGTCAAACAGCTTATTCATACTATAAGAAAAACCTCTGAGATGCAAACAGGAAAAACAAAAAAAGAAAAAAATAAAATATAGAAGGCTATAAAATGAGAACGTAATACGAATTTATAGCCGAATGGACAGAAAGCACCGGCAGATCCAGGCCGCTCTGCCCCTTGTGGAAGAGGGCTTGTGTCCTGCGGTATACTGAAAAGATAGAGGAGTGATAAAAATGCTCAACAAAGAACAAGTAGAAGTACTCCTGAACCGCGCCATGAAATCGGAAGCGGATTTTGCGGAGATTTTTGAAGAAGAAACCCACACGCAGTCGATGACGCAGCTCGATGACAACGTTGAGAATATCAGCGCGAGCGTACGCGCCGGAGCGGGGATTCGTCTGTATAAAGGAACTTCATCGGTTTACGGCTACACCGATGAAATGGATATGGAAGTTCTCGAGGGCATCGTAGACGATCTGCGAAGCGCCATCGGGAAAAAAGAAGAGGGAAAAAACGTCGTTCTGAATGAACTGAGCCGGGCGGAAAACATTTCCCCAGTCGAACAGGACCCGTTCAAGACGGAAGACGAGAAAAAAATCGCTCTGCTCGATCGGGCCATCAAGACGGCCCGCGGCTATGATGAACGGATTTTTAAAGCCAGCGCTTCGCTGTCGTCCATTCATCAGGACGTGCAGATCGCCAATTCGGACGGTCTGTTCATGGCGGATACAAGACAGAGAAGCCGTATGGCCGTTCAGGCGTATGCGCGCGAAGGCGACAATGTGCAGTCCGGCTACACTGCACCGGGCGCTTCCAAAGGCCTCGAATATTTTGAAGGTGACCATTCGCCAGAAGAGATGGCGAAAGAGGCGGCTCGAATTGCCCTCGTACTGCTTCGCGCCAAACCGGCGCCCAGCGGTGTGATGCCGGTCATTATTGATAACGGCTTTGGCGGCGTCATTTTCCACGAAGCCTGCGGCCATTCCCTTGAAGCGACCAGCGTCGCCAAAAAACTTTCGGTATTTTCCAACCGGAAAGGCGAAAAAATCGCCAGCGAAAAAGTCAGCGCCTGGGACGATGGAACGATTCCGGGCGAATGGGGTTCCCAGAACATGGATGACGAAGGCAACCCGCAGCAGAAACGCCTGCTGATCGATCACGGCGTTCTGACCCAGTACATGGTTGACCGTCTTAACGGCCGCCGCATGAATACGCCGTCTTCGGGAAGCGGCCGTCGCGAATCGTACAAGTACGAACCGACAAGCCGCATGAGCAATACGTTCATCGCACCGGGAACGGATAAGAAAGAAGACATGTTCAAGGACATTTCCTTCGGTCTGTACTGCCGTTCGATGGGCGGCGGTTCGGTCAATCCGAACACCGGTGAATTCAACTTCGGCGTAAACGAAGGCTACCTGATTGAAGACGGAAAAATCACCGATCCCGTTATCGGCGCCATGCTGATCGGAAGCGGTGCAGAAATTCTTCAGAACATTGATATGGTCAGCGACAACCTGGAACTCGCGCAGGGTATGTGCGGATCGGTTTCCGGATCGATTCCGACCAATGTCGGCCAGCCGGCCATCCGGGTCAGCTCCATTACTGTAGGAGGTACCGCAAATGAATAAGCAGGCATGGATTGAACGGTCAGCCCAGCTTGGACTGGAAGGCCTCGAAATCGCGCAGACGCGGCAGACGTCCCGTTCTCTGCAGTGGTTTGACCATACGATGGATTCGTTTACGACATCCCGTATTCTTTCCACTTCGCTGCGCGCCATGGCCAATGGAAAAATCGTTTCGACATCGCTCGAAAAAATCGAAGACGAAGACATGGACGAAATTCTCGGTCAGCTTCGCGATAATGCCGACCGCATTTCGGAATCGGAAAAGGACGTTCTTGTCGGACCGATGGAATGCGAAGAGACCATTTCGAAAAAGACCTGGAAACCGGCCGATCCGGCGCGCATTAAGGAAGTGCTCGCGTCTCTGGAAGACAAGCTTCTGGCTGCCGACAGCCGCGTCAGTCTGGTCAATGAACTTTCTTTTGAAAGCGCCGAAGTGAGCAGCGAGCTGACCAACTCGCTGGGGACGGAAGTGTCCAGCGCCTACCAGTATCAGGTGATCGCCGCGCAGATTACGATGCGCGATAACGGGGAAGTATATGACGACTACCGTGTAGAAATCGTCTACGATCTCGATGATTTCGATCAGGACGCGTTCGTAAAGCGTCTGGTTACGCGCGTGCAGGACCAGATCGGCGCCAAATCGCTGAGCAGCCGCACCTGCAAAGTCATCTTCAACAACGAAGCCATGTCGACGCTCTTCTCCTGCCTGGAAGGGATGTTTTACGGTACGTCGATCGCCCGCGGCATTTCGCCGTTATGCGGCAAGGTCGGCCAGAAAATCTTCTCGGATCAGATCACGATCGTGGACGATCCGCGCAATGAAGACGCGCTCTTCTTACGGAACTATGACGACGAAGGCCGCCCGACATATACAAAAACAGTCGTTCGCGACGGCGTTTTTGAAACCGTTCTCCACAACACCAAGTCTGCGCTGAAAATGGATGCCGAATCCACCGGCAACGGATTCCGTTCCGGCGGCGGTGCAACTACCGTTTCCAGCATGAACCTTTATATTGTGTCGGGCCCGAATTCTTTTGACTCTCTTTTGAAAAAAATGGACAATGGTGTAGTGATCAGCGAACTTGCGGGAATGCATGCCGGCATTGATTTTGTCAGTACGAACTTTTCTTTACAGGCCAAGGGCTATCTGGTGGAAAACGGCCGGAAAGTTCGTCCGCTGACTCTGATTACTGTAGCCGGAAACTTTATCGATCTGATGAATCATGTAGAGGCTGTCGGCGATGACCTGAAATGGGAAATGCGCAGCACAGCCGCTCCATCCATTCTCTTCGAGGAAGCTGCTGTTGGAGGAAATGAAGAATAATTATGGAACAATATCAGAACGACATTCTGCTCGAAGCGCTTGTCCGAATGAAGGAAACCCATGCGGACGAAGACCTGCTCAAAGCAGGACAGGCGCTCATGGATACCCGTGTGTATGTCCCTGCCAAATGGGATAAGGAACCGACCAAACTGGAGAACGGAAAAATTCAGTTCCCGAAAGATGCCAAAATGGCATTTATGACGGCTGCAAGTCAGGACGGAACGAAAATGTTCCCGGTATTCACCAGTGTTGCCGAAATGAAAAACGCTTTCGGCGAACCGGGCGTAAACTGCCTGCTGCTTTCTTCGGAACAGTTCCTGCCGATGGTAAGAAGCGCGAAAGGCGATGTCGACGGCATTGTCGTTGACCCGGCTGGCGTAAACGTACGCTTCCCGTCCGATTTCCTGATCGGTTTTGCGGATGCCTACAAGACACCGCTCAAACAGGAAAACCTGGCCCAGAACAGTAACGTATACCTGCGCGACCTTACGGGCGACCAGCAGGATCTCGAAGCGGCTCTGATTTCAGCCGGCTTCCATGACAAGGCGATCAACGCCATTTACATGAAGGAGCGTCTGAAAGATCCGAACAAACCGGATACAACGCTGTTCATCCTGGTGGATGCCAACGAAAAAGACACTGGTATTTTCACACGTCTGACTGCGGCCATCCGCGGCGTCGTAAAAGATCAGGAACTCGAATTCATGTTCAGCGATTCCAAGCTCGGACAGGATATCGCCCGTACTTCCAAACCGATTTACGTGCGCGCGTTCTAGTTTAAGACCCATCGCTGCATCTAAAAAACACTCAAAAACCGAAAGCTTCTGTGCAGGCGTATGCGAATCTCTGCACAGAAGCTTTTTCGTTTGCGTCTCGAAAAATCTCAGGCAAAGCAATACCTTTTCGAACGAAGATGACTAGAGTAGAGGGTCGATATCGACAGGAGCTCTCCCATGGTGCGAAAAGATGGGAGCGTCTGTCTCGAATCTCCTGGATCGGTATCGTAGACTTAGATTTCCCAGAAAAAAAGGAGGAAATACCTATGAACGCAAACCTTGCCAGATCGGGAAAACACTCAGCTTCCAGAGTCTGGGAATGGACGGCACTGATTTCCGGAATCGCAGCCGTACTCTGCTTTGGACTCTTCGCCCTGATCGGCTCAACGCTGGATGCCCAGGGAGTTCTTCATGAACCTTTCTTCCTGGTCCCCTGCGGCTGGGCGCTTCTCTTCGTATGCCTGGCCAGCGCGGTTGCAAGCTTCGCCGCAAAATGTTCCAGAAGCCGCTCGTAAGCCGCATACCGTATTGATCCCGAATGATATGTCCCTCTTTCTGGAGGGATTTTTTTATGCCCGGGCGCCAATGCTGTTCACTTAAGCTTCACAAGTGAGCAGTGCCTTGCCTTTCTAGTTT
>NZ_CAPAEZ010000057.1:0-17484 GCF_948576815.1 uncultured Allobaculum sp. | reverse complement strand
AGCGTATCTAATATTCAGTCTCGCGTATACCCGTCGATTGTTTGACACTTACAAAGAAACAGCACGAAAACGTAAAAAAACCTGGATTCTTCCTTTTCACGAAGAAATCCAGATTTTTTTTGGCACAACCGTTCAAACAGAAAAGCGGATTTTCCTGTTCCCTGCCCATTTTTTAGGACTGGAGTATTTCGAGCGGGCAGCATTCATCTTTCGTCCGCACATTCATAAAGCGATCAGCACGTGCTGACGACAATTTCCAGATTTTCAAAAGGCTGCGGATGAGCACTCGTCCAGTCCGTAAACTGCATGGACCAGCTGTCGAGATAGTTCAGATAGCCGCTCAGCTCAAACGTGGGGACAGCCGGCACATGGAGCGCGAAATAGTCCATGGCTTCGATGTAAAACTCGTGGGTAATGTCCACCTTCTCGCCGATCAGGACGTGTTCTTCAAGCAGCCGGCATAGTTCAATGCTTGTCGCATAGTTGTACAGGCGTCTTTTATTGTCGGGAAGATCGTAGCTGCCTTCTACATGAAGCATATCCCCGGCTTTGAGCGCTGCTTCATAGACGATGTACCAGGAAAGATCTTCGCCAAGCTGTTCAGCGATCCAATCAAAGTGTTCGAGAATCCGTTTTGTCTCACTTGCCATGCTGGTCCTCTTTCTTTGCGGCTGCCTTCATGGCTTTTTCTTCATCACGTTTTCGTCCGGCACGGGATATGAGTGCCTTGGCCAGCGCCTGCGGATCCGCAAAGGCGCCTTCTTCGCCGTTTTTAAACCGTTCCAGAACGTCGACGACATCCAGTTCCCCTTCCAGAAGATCGGGACCTGTTTCTTCTTTTGGGCTTGCAGCCGGTGTCTCGCTGTCGGATGCGGGAAGCAACGGAAGTTCCGTTTTCTGATTTGGATTGTTCTCCGTTTCCGTGCCCTTCTCTGCTCTCGACAGATCCGAAGCCTCGGATGTTTCTGGATCTGTATTTACAGAAACAGAGGCTGGTTCGGCAGGTATTTCTTCCGAATTCGAAGCAGATGGATCAGGATTTTCCGCAGCGGACTCGTTTTTGGCTTCGTCCTCTGCTTTTTCACTCTCTGCATCTTCCGGTTCTTCTCCGCTCAGATCCGAGGCTTCGATCGTTTCGAGCTGTTCGTTGCTTAAGGTGTCGAGTTTGACCAGACGGTTGGCCTGGCGTACGACGGCTTTTTCAAAGAGATTACGCACGGTACGGCCGTTGGCAAAATCGGCATCCCGGTTTTCGTACAGATCCCTGAACATCGACTTCGCGGTTTCCTGGGCTTTTTCGGAGAGTTTGTAGCCGTTCTTTTTACAAATGCCTAAGAGAATTTCATACAGTTCTTCCGGGGTATAGTCCGGGAAATCGATGAACTTGTTAAATCGCGATTTCAGACCCGGATTGGACTGCAGGAATTCTTCCATCGGTTCGGGATAGCCGGCGACAATAACCGCCAGATCGTCACGATGGTTTTCCATCTCGACCAGAAGCGTATCGATCGCTTCCCGGCCAAAGTCGGCTTTGTCCTTGCCGGCGGCCAGGGAATAGGCTTCGTCGATAAAGAGCACGCCGCCCAGAGCGGAGTTGACGACTTCCTGCGTCTTGATTGCGGTCTGGCCGACATAGCCGCCGACCAGTTCCGAACGGTCTACTTCCACAAGCTGACCTTTGCTTAAGGCGCCGAGCGCATGATAAATGCCGGCGAGCAGCCGGGCGACGGTCGTTTTGCCCGTTCCTGGA
Organism: uncultured Allobaculum sp.; assembly: GCF_948576815.1. Taxonomy (NCBI): domain Bacteria; kingdom Bacillati; phylum Bacillota; class Erysipelotrichia; order Erysipelotrichales; family Erysipelotrichaceae; genus Allobaculum; species uncultured Allobaculum sp. Next base: position 15,734 of record NZ_CAPAEZ010000057.1, on the reverse strand, counting down.
TTGCCGGTGAACACCAGATGCATCGATACGGGCATTTCCTTCATCGAACGCTCTCGACGGATCCGGCGAATCTTCAGCAGGTTGATCAGGCTGTTGACGTCTTCCTTAACGCCTTTCAGCCCGGTCAGCGAATTGAGCTCTTCCATCAGCTCATCCAGTGTTTTTTCCGGCTGTTCCGGTTTCGCTTCGGCCGTTTCACTGGTTTTGGGGGCCTGTTTATTTTGCGTTTTGGGATCGCTCGATCCGCCCATGGTCGAAGTCTGTTCCGGAAAGAGCGACGGACCGAGTTCCCGCTCCAGACGGCCGAGCGAATCGAGGGTATCGATCAGTTCCTTGGGGGTATCGGGTGCCGGCTGGTTTTTGTGAATCCAGTTGTCGAGAAACAAAATGTAAATCTGCTGGTCAAGTTCTTCAAGGGGATCCTTGCCCGCACACTCCCAGGCGTTTTTGGAAATTTCGCTGAGAACGGAAAGAATCTGTCTTTGATACGTACTGCCTGTGCCGCTTAGCTGATCGCCATGGGCAGCGACTTTGAGTACGACAGGAATGAGCGAGCTGAAATCCGACTTGTGCAGCGAAAGCCGCTTCATCAGCGCGTTGTATTCACTCGGGGTGTAGTGAAAGGACAGCACTTCGTTGATCAGAGCAGCCCGTTTGGCCTGGACACCGCCAGCCGCTTCGGCCAGATAGAGCAGCAGCGAAAGGACTTCGATGCGATACTGTTCAGTCAGCGTATTTTCAAGGGGTTTAAGAAAAGCAGGGTCCATCTGTTCGAGTGTCTGACAAAGACGATAGCCCTGCTGCCAGGCCTGGCTGGCTTTGGAAAGGTTCGAATCCATACTTTTTTCTCCAGAATGTTCGTATATCGATTTCATCGAAGCGTTCTTCCTTCCCTGTCCGATTTAGGCAGAGAACGGGAAACGTTCGATGTTGATTGACTCATGAAAATTTATTCTCATTTTACCAAAAAACCGGAGAACGAACGGCGAAGTGAAGAAAACGAAAAAGGCATGAACGCCCAGAGTAAGGATTTGGGAATTCATGCCTGTCTTTTATGAAGTTTATTTTGAATAGAAGCCGATGCCTTCATCGACCCAGCCCATCGTTACAAGACCGTCGCGTTCTGTTGCGTTAAACGTGAAATGGTGCGATCCGGCAACCGCGTTCGGGTTGTACAGACGGTATACCGGCCGATCGTTTTCACTTGCGGACGTATAGCAGGTGATGCCTTCGGCTGTCCAGCCCATTTCCACGAGTGCGGCACGCTCAGCGGTATCGAGCGTGTAGTGATGGTCGCCCGCGTTCGGGTTGTAGAGACGATACAGCGGTACGCCGTTCTTTTCGGAATGCCAGGCGACGCCTTCGTCTTTCCAGCCGTAGTTTATGCAGTTGACGAGCTCGTTGTATTCCGTCGTGTACAGATGTTCACCCGAGTTCGGGTTGTACAGGCGGTACACCGGCTCATCGATGGCCGCATACGAGGCCACATACGCGTAAATGTAGGAGTCGATGGCAACGCCGCCATTGAGCTGTTCGCTCGCCTTGGCAAATGTATGAATCGCTTCAACCTGATTGTTTTCGTTGAGCAGCGGAGCACCGGACTGACCGCTCGACGAGTCAATGGTATGCAGAACGGTACGGCGTCCGGTCATCGAATGCAGGCGGCCTTTGGCTCCATACATGCCCTGCGATTCCAGGGAAATGTTTTCATTGTACGGATAGCCGGCCAGTTCATACGTCTTGTCCAGGTTGGCCTGATCCAGCGTAGCCAGCTTCAGCGGTTCCACGCCTTCAATCGGCTTTCTCAGGCGAATGAGACCAAGATCGTAGTCGGTATTGCTTGCGCCCGTTTTCGTCCAGTCAGGCGGTGCCATGAGCAGTTTGGACGAATACTGGTTGTCCGGATTGGATGGATCCTTGCCGCCCGGAACCGCCACGATCGATCTCGCCCAGCCCATGTTGTTGTCATGGTCAAAGACGCAGTGGCCGGCGGTCAGAATCGTATCCGGCGCAATCAGAAATCCAGTGCCGGAGTATACCCCGCCATTGGAAAAGGTGATGGTGAGATTGCAGATGGCGTTGTACGGCGCCACATCGGTACGGGCAATCAGATAGCGATCGTCTTCACCGATTACTTTTCGAGGAACCTTAACGGCGCTCTCGGGAATATTTTCAATTTCGTCAATCGAAGCCTGCGGTTTTACGGAGTAATCTTCCGGCTCATCCGTAACATGAACGGCGGTTTCGAGACCGTTCTGTCCTTCGATGGTCTGTGAATGGGATGCCAGCAGATCCGGGCTTTCCTGGGCCTGCACGGCTGAAATGGCAGGAATGTGCATCGACATGGCCAGCGCGAGCGCCGCCAGTCCGGTTTTCATTTTCTTCATTTCAATCCTTCCTCCTTTCGACTTCCGTTTTTTGTAATTGGTATTCGGACTTTGCAAGGCAAGTACAGAGAAAAAGCGATCGTGCAGAAGCTCTGCATCGTTTCGTTTTTCCTGAGTACAGGGTAACAGAATTTTTTATCGGCAGGCTCGGATACCCTTTTCTGCTTTACACAGAAACCTGGGAATTTTTCAGCGCTTTTTGTTACGAGACAAAGCGAATCCACCGTAGAAAGCGATTGCTTCGCCGCTTCAGATCGCCGGCAAAAAATTTCCTGTGGTTTTTTATTATCGCAGTACGATGGTCCATTTGCAAAAATCGACAGGGAAAATGGTAAAAATCACATAAGATAACATATTGCGCAGAGCACGCAGATTTCGTGACGATTTGGGAAAGAAACTTCATCAAAACCGACAATCGGAAAACGCCATGAGCTTCGTCTTCCTTTGCCTGTCCCTTTCTATTCCTTGTCTGTACTTGTCTGTCTTTCTCGGTCCTTGTCAGTTTTTCCATTAAGACGCAAAATGCAGCGCCATCCGAAGATCGCTTCGGATGGCGCTGCATTTTTCATTTCTGTTTTGCACAGAAGATCCGCTTATTTTACAGGTTCTGCAATCGGCAGTTCTGTGCTTTCCTGAGGCTCGGTCGCGGGCAGTTCACAATCGGCTGCCGGTTCAACGGCTGGCAGATCGCTGCCTTCGGATTCTACCGCCGGCAGATCGTCATCCTGCGCTTCGACGGCAGGCAGATCTTCGGCTTTTTCAGAATCCGCCTTGGCAGGCGGTTCTTTTGCCGGAGTTTCCGTCTGAACTTCCGTTTCTGTAATCGGCACGTTTGCATCGCGTTCTTCCGACACGATTTCCGCCTGCAGAATTTCTTCTTCCGGCTGTTCTTCCGGTTTCGGTTCAGCGGTTTCGATCACAGGCGTACTTGGACGCATCGCAGAACGGCTTGGAAGCGTTTCGAGATAGTCGAACGTAATCTGGCGCTTGGCCGTCTGTACATCGCGGACTTTAATACGTACCGGCATACCGAGGGTAAAGGTCTTTCCGGTATTTTCGCCGGTAAGCATCATCGTATCGGCATCGTAGTTGTAAAAGTCATCGATCATGTTGCGCAGCGGAACCATGCCTTCGACGGTGTTGTCGAGTTCGACAAAGAAGCCGAAGCTGGTGACGCCGACGATCAGGCCATCATATACTTCGCCGACTTTATTTTCCATGTATTTCGCAAATTCGAGATCGTTGACCGCCCGTTCGATCGTAACGGCATCCTTTTCCTTTTCGGACAGATGCATGGACGATTTTTCCATGCGCTTTTCATCCTTGAGCAGGCTCTTCTCGTCGTTTTTCTTATGAATGACATGACGGCGGAGCATGCGGTGAATCAGCAGGTCCGGATAACGGCGGATTGGCGATGTGAAGTGGCAGTATTCATCGAGCGCCAGACCATAGTGGCCGACGTTCTTTTCGCTGTAGCGGGCTTTCTGCATGGAGCGAACGGTGATCGTGGAAAGAATTTCCTTCTCTTCTTCGCCTTCGATCGAAGCCAGGAAGCGGGCGACATCTTTTGGCTGGCAGTTTTCGACATCCAGGTCACAGGGCACGTGCAAAATACTGGCCATGTTGACCAGCGTCTGCAGTTTTTCGGGATCCGGATCTTCATGGATTCGGAACATGCCTGGCAGAGATTTGGAGTGAAGCTCATGAGCGACCGCAACGTTTGCCGCAATCATGGCCTCTTCAATCATCATTTCACTCCAGCCGCGATCGCGGATGAGGATATCGACAGGAACGCCTCTTTCGTCGAGTACGAATTTGGGTTCCTTCGTTTCAAAATCGATATGGCCGCGCTTTTCGGTCTGTTCTCGCATCTTTTTCGCCAGATCGGAGAAGGCGGTGAGCAGATTGCCGACCGGTGCATATTCCGGAACGGACTGCGGATTTTCCAGATAGGCGTTTACTTTGGAATATGTGCAGCGTGCATCCGAATGAATGACGCTCTCGTAAATTTCGTAGTCGGTCATGACGCCGTTCGGGTTGAATTCCATGGCGCACGTCAGTGTCAGACGATCCACGCCCGGGTTCAGCGAGCAGATGCCGTTAGACAGCGCGAACGGCAGCATCGGCACAACGCGGTCGGCGACATAAATCGAAGTGCCGCGCTTGTAGGCTTCGTTATCGATGTCGCTGTCTTCCTTGACGTAATGGCTGACGTCTGCGATATGGACATACAGTTTCCAGCCGCCATTGGCCAGCGCTTCAACAGAAATTGCGTCGTCAAAGTCCTTGGTGGAGTCGCCGTCAATGGTGACGGTCATCAGATCGCGCAGATCGTGGCGATCCTTCATTTCCTTTTTGTGGACGCGTTCTGGAATTTCATCGGATTCCGCGCGGACTTTCTTGCCGAAGTTCTGACGGACTTCGTTTTCCGCAAGAATGGCGCTGATGTCCACGCCCGGTTCGTCTTCCTGACCGAGCACCGCAATGATTTTTACGCGAAGCGGCGCGGAATAGTCTACGACTTTAACGACCGCCTTGGTGCCGGCCGAAAGTTTGTAAGCCTTCTGGTTGGTCACGATAAAAGAGGTGTGAAGATCCACATCGCTGCGGAATTTCAGGCCGTTGCGGGTACGGACGAAGGTTCCAGGAATGCACGTAATGCCGCGTTCATAAATGTGGACAACTTCCGGCATCAGTCCATAGTTGTGAACGAGCACTTCGTCCTTGTCCATCATCATGCGGCAGTTTTTCTTGGGGACATACAGCTTGTTCTCCTTGCAGAGAACCGCATATTCCGTTGCAGAAACGTCCTTAATCTTGCCGATCACCCATTCCTGGCCGTCAATGAAGACGTACTTTTCGTGGTCGTTATAAATGATGCGCTCATCTTCGAGCTCATTGAGCGCGATCTGAAGTTCCTTTTTTTCATGTTCCGTGCGGATGTGCATGGCTTTGCCCAGTCCGTATGGAGTCAGTTTTTTCTTTTTCTGAAGCAGTTCAACAATTTCTTCCTTCATTCAAATCCCTCCCTTTCGAGACAGTCCAGAAGTCTTTAATACCCTCTTCATACAATATCCTGTCTGTAAAATACAAAAACTTGCCTGCAAAATAAAAAAGGCCGGATGGCCTTAGACAATCTGTAAAGCGATTACAAGGGCGAAGAAAATAATGCCGCAGATGAGCGTGGCATACGAGAGAACCTTTTCGAAGCCGCGTTCTTTCTGAACCGCAAAAAGGTTAAGATCTCCGCTTCCCGTGAATGCTGCGGAAAGTCCGTCGGATTTACCGCTCTGCAGCAGGACGAGAATAATCATGATACCTGAGTCGACCATTAACAAAATATTTAAGAAGTTTTCCATACAAATCACTCTTTCTTTCTTTTTCCCGTGATCATTATAACAAACTATTTTCTAAGCCATGGCGGACAGACGCAGAAAGTCTGTCTCATCCAGGCTTGCCACGGTTTCATCGGGAATAATCCCGAGCCGTTCGATATCCGACTCCTTATGCACGCCGCTCTGGACGAAAAGAGTCTGAACTTGATTATTATAACCGAGCGCGATATCGGTTTCCAGATTATCTCCAATAATTACGGCTTCTTCTTTCGAAATATGGAGCTTATTCAAAGCCGTTTCGAGAATCGGAGCACTTGGCTTGGCGATATCGGGGCTTTTCTGTCCCGTGGCGTATTCAAACAGCGTAACGACCGAGCCGTTGCCGACTTCAAAACCACCAGGCTTGGCCAGAATGCGGTCCATATTTGTTCCGATCAGCTTTGCGCCGTTGAGCAGAAATCCCAGTGCTCTGGAATATTTCGCATAGTCTGCGGATTTATCCAGACCGATGAATACAAAAGCCGGATGGTCTTCCGTAATCGCAAAGCCTTCCAGTTCGAGCGCTTCTTTCATGCCGGCCTGTCCAATCATCCAGGCCGTTCGCGGCGTTCCGGTCTTCGCACAGTATTTTGACGCCCAGGCAGCTGCGGCCATCGCCGAATTGACGAAGTCCTCAGCGCGAATGTTCGGGTAGCCCATTTTCAGCATGTGTTCCGCGTTTTCCTGCGGCGTGCGCATGGAATTGTTGGTCAGAAAAAGATAGGGAATGTCATGCGCCTGACAGAACTCAATCGCGCGGATTCCCGCTTCGATCGGAGCCGTTCCGCGATACAGCGTACCGTCCAGATCAAAAATCATTGTTTTCTTCTTCATGTCTCTTCCTCTTTTTTCTCTTTCGTTTTCCCTGCCGGCTTCGGTTCAGCTGCCGGCAGGCCGATCGGATCGACTGGGTGTCCGCTCAAGCAGCCTTTTAAAAACAGACTTTCTGGTTTTCGTAATCCCAGACGATTTTGGGGAATGATATACCAGAAAGATATTCCGGAGCTATTGTATCGGTTTGGCGCACTCTCATCCACTGAAATCCAGATCGTTCCAGTTTGAAGGGGACGTCAAAGCTTTCAAACCGCTTTCCTTTTCAAGCCGTCTTCTTCTGGCAGACAGAGAAAAAGCAGCCTGCAATTTGATTGCGTGCAGGCTGCTTTGCTTGTTCATAATTTTCAGTTGGACTGCCTTGCTTTGCCGTTTAAAAGCTCAGGCATGCGTTTAGCGGACTTGGATTAGAATACGCGGATGCCGCCGTAAGGACGGATCTGAAGAACGTGGCATGCGCCTTCTCCAAAGGTGCTGCCCATAGTCTTCACGTACTGATCAACAAGTTCGTTTGGAACGAAGGCCTGAATTGTGCCTGCAAATCCGCCGCCGTGGACGCGGTGAGCGCCTTTTCCGTCAAGTACCAGTTCGCTTAAAGCCAGAGCCAGAGAAACCGCCTGGTTTTTGTAGTCGGATGGAGAATAGATATTCTGGAGATATTTGAAGGAAGACGTTCCGGAAGCGAGGATCTGCTTTTCAAAGCCAGCGAGATCGCCTTCGGAGAGAGCCTTAACGGCTTTCTGTACGCGTTTGTTTTCCTCAAATACGTGAATGGCACGCAGCAGTGCACGGTCGTTTTTCACGGCTTCACGCAGTTCCGGAAGACGGGAATAAAATTCCGCTTCATCCACTTCGCGCAGAACCGGCTTTCCGAAGAACTCGTCCACTTCCTTGAGTTCGAACGGAATGTCCGCATAATCCTGCGTCAGGTCGGCATGGGATGCGTGAACGTCGGTAATGCACAGGGAGGTGTTGAAGTCGGAGAAATCGATGTCGACTTTTTCGACGATCGGGTTGTGCTTATCGGCGAAGTCGATGTGAATCAGACCGCCGACGGAGCATGCGGACTGGTCCATCAGACCGCATGGTTTGCCGAAGAATACGTTTTCGGCGTACTGGCCGATTTTGGCGAGTTCAACGGGATCCAGACTCTGATTATTGTAGAGATCGGAGAAGATGTTTCCGATCATGACTTCGAACGCAGCAGAGGAAGACAGACCGCTTCCCTGCAGCACGTCGCTGGTCATATAGCCGTCGAAGCCGCCGATGTTGCCGCCGTCTTCCTTAATCTTTGCGGCGACGCCACGGATGAGGGCCTGACTGCTTTCTTTTTCATCTTCGTGCACGTTGAGGTCCGACAGATCGATTGGAGGAATATCATAATCGTCGGAAAGTACTTTTACGACACCGTCTTCTCTTGGGCTGACGATGGCGATGATATCGAGGTTGATCGAAGTGGCGAGGACCTCACCCTGCTGATGATCGGTGTGGTTTCCGATAACCTCACTGCGTCCAGGAACGGAGATGGCCTGTACATCCTTGTCTCCATACAGTTCCATGAACTTGTCGATGGCTTTGGCGTACCGAGGTTTCTGCGACTCTGCGAGGCTGCCGTAGATCTCAGTGAGACGCGCATCCTGCGCCCCGTTTACAATTTCTTCTCTTAACTGACTAGCAAGCATTCTTTTTCTCCTTTGTTAACCGCTATCAATACACCCATTCTAACAAAAACGCACTGGTTCTTTCAATGTTTACTAAAAGTCTTGAACTAAAACTTTGTTTTTACTAAAAATTAATAGAGGAGTATCATTTTTCCTCTTTTCGTCATAAGCGATACCGTTTACTATCAGAATGGACTAAATATAAGAGGTGATTTTATGGCCACATTAAAAGACGTTGCCAACCTCGCTGGCGTATCGAGTGCCAGTGTTTCGCGTATTCTCAATAATGATCTGACCCTGAGCGTGCCGCAGTCGACTCGAGACCGCGTTCTCGAAGCCGCTGAAACGCTCGGGTACGTGAAAAAGAAGAAAAAAGCTGACGTTTCGACCATGACGGTCGGCATTGTTCAGTGGGTATCCGCGGAAAATGAGGCGAGCGACCCGTATTACCTGAACATCCGCCAGGGTGTTGAAAATTATTGCTCCAACCACATGATTACCATCATCCGCTCTTTTGCTTCGGAAATGTCGATTCCGCGCCGCATGGAAAAAGTGGACGGTCTGGTGTGCATCGGTAAGTTCTCTCCGGAAGATCGCCAGAAAATGATTGCGATCTGTCCCAACATCATTTTTCTCGATATGAAACTCGATACCATTACCAACGCGTTCATCGTTCCCGACTTCAAGGGTGCGATGCGGATCGTCATGGACCACTTCATTGCCGAAGGCCACAAGAAAGTCGGCTTTTTAGGCGGGATTGAAAGCGTCAGCGGCGAAGTATACCGCGATGACCGTCTGAAATATTTCCGCCGGTTTGCGACCAAAGCCGGCCTCGAATTTGAACCGTACGTCGTAATGAAGGAATTCACCCGGGAATCCGGATACGAAATGATGAAATCGCTGATCGATGCCAAAACGGTGCCGACCGCCATTTTTGCGGCCAGCGACCCGATCGCGATCGGCGCGATGCGCGCCTGCTACGAAGCCGGCCTGCGTATTCCGGATGATCTTTCGATTATCGGCTTCGACAACATCGATGAAACCAACTACACCTATCCCCCAATGACCACCATTTTCGTTCCGACCTACGAGATCGGTTCAACGGGCATGCGCATGCTGCATGACGCCTGGAAGCGAAACGAAAACATCCAGCCTATGAAAGTGGAACTTCCCTGCTACATGATCAGCCGCCAGTCCACACGAACCGCGCCGGATGCGATTGAACTCGATATGAACAAATAGCTAAAACGTCAGGCCCATTTTGCCTGGCGTTTTTTCGTCGAAAATTCAGACAGCCGATCGACGCAGCGATCAGCCGAAGAAAAGGCAGGCTTTCCTTCCTGGGAAAACCTGCCTTGAATTATGCAGAGCTTGCAGCGCATGCTTTAGCCGTCCTGATCCCTGGGCAGCGAATGCTTTTGCCTTGAGATTTCAGGGTATGCGATCAGTCAGCGCTTGGTTCAATTTTCTGCAGATCGCCGTATTCGAAATCGGAGTTCTGCTCATTGCCGAACATCTGGTAGCTGGCATGGATTTTACGGTTTGCGGTATCGATGGATTCAACCGTAACAACGGTGCCTTTGATCGGGCCGTTGATGACTTCGGCCTTATCGCCGGGAACCACATCGAGAGTGACGTTTTCAACCGGACGATGAAGTCTTCTGAGTACGGCGTCCACTTCTTCCTGGGCTACAGGGAACGGTTTTGCTCCCTTTCCGCTCGATCCGATGAATCCGGTTACGCCCGGGGTGTTGCGGACAACGTACCAGGCTTCGTCGGTCATGCGCATGCGCACGAGAATATAGCCGGAGAAGAGATTGTGCGTCTTTGTAATTTCCTTGCCGTTTTTGTATTCCACTTCGGTTTCTTCCGCTACAACGACATCAAACAGGGAATCTTCCAGACCCATGGTGCTGATTCGTTTTAAAAGGTTTTCCTTAACACGATTTTCCTGACCGGCATACGTATTGACGACGTACCAGGCGACATCGTTGTCGTTAACTTTACTTGTCATATTGGTTCCTCTCCTTTTGAAAAGATCTGTATAATTTATATCACTGATCGAATGGTGCCCCTGATTTTAAGGACCGTAAATCCAGCGAAGTGCCGCCAAAATGGACGGATAATCAAAAAGGCAGCGCGAGTCTGCCTTTTTTGGTTAAGCCATGCAATCCAGTTTAAAGCGAAACAATCCAGCTGACGAGACCGGAGGCCGCAATTTCACAGATGAAGAAATAGAGGCCAAAGAGTGCGGTAAACAGAATTACGAGTCCGCTGGATTTCATCAGCTCTTTGAACGAAGGCCACTGTACCTTTTTCAGTTCCGCCCAGATCGCTTTGGGCGAATAGGTCGGGTCCTTGATTTCGTTTTCAGCCATTATCAAATTCCTTTACTAGTCAGTCTTATTTTGACTCTTTATGCAAAGTGTGCTTGTTGCATTTCGGACAGTACTTTCGAACTTCAAGACGGCCTGTCTGCGTCTTTTTATTTTTCTCGGTCGTATAGTTCCGGGAAAAGCATTCGGTACAAACCAAAGTAATCTTATCAGCCATAGTATGGCCTCCTTTGCAAGTTAAAAATATAGCATTCAACCCATTTTCTGTCAACAAAGCCCCGGCCTCCGGCCTCCATGCCGGTCCTTTATCGTCGGAACCTGAAATCCAAATCCAAATGCCGAAAAGAAATCGCTCAGCTCTTAAAACATCGGTTCCTTTGAAAACACTTCATGCCGTTTCCAGGCAGAGCGCGCTCTTCGCAGCGCCGTTCCGACGCGGGAGAGCGTAATGGACAGAATGGCGGATGTCTGCTTCTGGGTATAGCCCGTTCTGAGCATAGTCAGGATCTGCATGTCGAGCGCATCGAGCTCTTTGGAGAGTTCAGCGAGCACCTCATCGCAGGCGGAAGCCGCTAAATGATTTTCTTCGAGTACCATGTCGCTCTGAAAGCAGTTCTGAATATTCGGTCCGCCAAATTCACGGCGCTCAAAGCAGGCTTCCAGGGAAAGTGTATTGCGCCTTTGCAGGGAAGAAAACTGATTGGCACTGCGAATCAGGTCGGTCGCCTTGTTGCGAAGACAGGCGTAGTAGACCGTTCCGATCGAACACTTCTCATTGTCCCGATAGCGATAGATCAGCCGGTCAAACACATCGTAGGCAGCCGCGATCCAGTCTTCGTAAAGAAGAAGGGACCGAAGCATATTGTTGTAGACAAAATCGGTATAGCCGCGAAGGCTCGCAAACAGCAGCGCGTACGCTTCCTCATCGTTCATGTGAATGAGATAGAGAAGCTCGTACAGATTCCAGTCGCGCGTGCTGTTTTTGGCAGGACGGTATAAGGCATTCATCATTTTTCCCTCTTCATACCGACTGCTGCGTTGGGAATTTTATTTTTTGCTTTGAATCTCGTACATCAGGATTCCTGCAGCCACCGACGCGTTCAGCGACTGCACGGCTCCATGCATGGGAATGTGCAGTTTGAAATCGCACTGTCCCTTGACGCTTTTGGACATGCCCTTACCTTCGTTTCCAATGACGAGAACGAGCGGACGATCATACAGACCTTTGCGATAGTCGAGACTGGTCTTGTCAAAGTCGCTGCCCGCTACCCAGAAGCCGTTTTCCTTGAGCTTGATCAGCGCGTTGGAAAGGCTCGAGACACCGGCTACCGGCATCGAATACGCTGCGCCCGCAGACGTCTTTACAGCGGCCGGGGTGAGCCCGGCGCCGCCATGCTTGCACAGGATAACGCCTTTGGCACCAGCCGCATCCGCAGAACGCAGAATAGCACCGACATTGTGCGGATCCTGCACTTCGTCTAAAGCCACAAGCAGCGGCAGACGATCGAGCGCGCTGTCGCTTTCCGGGTTTGGACGGGCCCGGTCGATGAGCTCATCGAGCGTGAGCAGCGGCAGGTCCCTGACTTTAGCGGCAATCCCCTGATGGACGCCATGATCCGTCATGCGGTCCAGTTCCTTTTTCGAAACCGTGCGCAGACGAACGGATTTGGGAAGCGTCTCGAGAATGCGGCGCGTTCTGGCATCGTTCTGGCCGTTCATCAAATAAATTTCCGCGATAGTCTCCGGCTCGTTTTTCAGCGTTTCAAAGACATTTTTTCCATAGACGATCATAGAGATTCACCAAGTTTCATACAGATCGAAAGCAGTTCGTTCATGCGCTCTTCATGATGGTAAAGATACAGATAGCCAAAGAGCGCCTCCAGACCGGTGGCCTTGAGATACGTTTTCAGATCCGCACTTTTCGATGGCGATTTGACGTGCGCGTTGCGTCCGCGGCGGACGATTTCCCGTTCGTCTTCGTTAAGCAGATCTGCTTCCAGAAGCCGATCGAGAACCGTGGCCTGCCCCGTGGCCGAATTGTATTTGGCCGACTGTTTCTGCAGAACATCGGCTTTGCGCAGTCCCTTGTTCAAAAGCGTTTTTCGTACTTCCAGCGAATAGATGGCATCGCCCATCCAGGCCAGAGTTACGGGATTTTCGGATACGATTTCCATTAAACCAGTCCCTGTTCCATCAGCTTCGCCCGGCACGCATCAGCGGCGGCGAAGTCTTTTTCCTTTACAGCTGCTTTCCAGGCGCGATACAGATCCTTCTGTTCATCCGTTGCGTGATGCAGATCCAGATCGAGTCCCAGTACATAAAGCATACCGGCTATGGAGGCGTAAAGCGCATTCAGACGCTTGTAATCCAGTTCCCGCTTGCGCAGCGCACCGTTGAGTTCCTTGATGGCTGCCTGAAGCGCGGAAATAGCGTTCGGGGTGTTCAGATCATCGGCCATGGCGTCCATGAAGGCGTTCCAGCTGGCTTCATCTTTTTCAGCATTCGGATCAAAAGCGTCTGCCAGATCGAGCTGAAAAAGAGCCTGCGCTGCAGGTTTCCGGATTTTTGCGATTTCTCTGGCGGAAGACTCCAGTGCTTCCTTCGAAATCGTCAGCGGTGCGCGGTAATGCGTGCTGATGAGCATCAGACGGCAGACCGGACCGGAATACTGATCGATCAGATCCTTGGCCAGCAGGACGTTGCCTAAAGACTTGGACATCTTGTTGATCTCATGGTTTTCATCGGCGATGTTGATCATGCCGTTATGAACCCACGTATTGGCCAGAGACGTATCCCAGCTCATGCGGGCCTGCGCCACTTCGTTTTCGTGATGCGGGAACTTCAGGTCGTTTCCGCCGCCGTGAATGTCGATCAGTGGACGGCCAAAGACATCGTTGATCATTACAACGCATTCGGTATGCCAGCCGGGACGGCCTTTTCCCCAGGGAGAATCCCACTGAATGCCTTTATCGGTCTTTCTCCAGAGCGTAAAGTCGAGCGGATTTTCTTTTTTTGTATTTTCGTCAATGCGAGCGCCGACCATCAGATCTTCTAGGCGCTGATGGGAAATTTCTCCATAGTGCGTATCGGAGCCGACACGGAAGTAGACATCGCCGTCCACCGCGTATGCTGCCCCGTTTTCGACGAGCTTTTCGATAAAGGCGATAATTTTATCCATCGTCTCGGTTACACGGGGGGTATAATCCGGCGTCTGGGCGCCAAGATCATGGCGAACGTGTTCAAATTCCTCAATATAGCGATCGGTAATCACTTTTTCCGTAGTGTTTTCTTCAATCGCCTTGGCAATGATCTTGTCATCGACATCGGTGTAGTTGCTTGCCATGGTGACGTCATAGCCAAGTGCCTTGAAGGTTTTGTAAAGCGTATCAAAAACGACGACAGGTCTGGCATTTCCGATATGCGGATCGTTATAGACCGTCGGACCGCAGACATACATCGAAACCTTGCCGTCTTCCATCGGCTTGAATTCTTCGATTTTCTGCGAATAGGTGTTATAGAGCTTCATCCTTATTCCTGCTGCTTTCCATAAAGGACAGACGCCTTCCCGAGTTCGAACAGATATCCGATTCAGATCTCCGGTTCATTTGGGAAACAGGGCGCGTCTGTGCAGCTTTTCCTTTCGTCTGTTTTCAGCATTTTGCCCCATGAGGAGCCGGTTTCAATCAAAAAAGACGCAAACGGATTGAATTGCTGAACAGCCAGTCCTGTTCTGCACTTTGCGTTTTTTCCATTGAAAAAAGGAAGCTTTCACTTCCTTCGATATTCTATCAGATTTTCAACCGCCTGTTTTTCAGGCAGCGGAGCGGCCAAGGAGTTTCAGAATTTCTTCTTCGTTTGGTGTTCCTTTTAAATTCTCCAGGGCCAGTTTTGCCCACTTCTCCGTATTGGGCCTGTCCTTGTTATAGGAGTACTGCAGAGCGATCAGATACTGGAACGTACCTGCGTTCACTTTCAGGTTTTCCGGAATGTTTCCGGAAGAATCTTCGAGCTTTTTCAGTCTCTCCTTCAGTTCATCAATATATTTCGCTTCTTTCTTGAGAAGAATCGAATACTGAATTTCCAGCGGGTGGAGCTGCTGGGGCGTACCGTACGTTTTCACCAGGTCCATCATGCGGGCAGCTTTTTTGATTTTTCCCTGCGCCAGATAAATATAGAAGCCCTGTTCGCCTAACCGGGCTTTCTGACGACGGTTCAGACGCATGTTTTCCATGAACTGAATCTGATCGTCAATTTTCGCCTTATCCTGTCGGGCTTCAATCATCGTCAGACGGATGGCTTCGCGTTCAAAGGCGGAAAAGGAAACCTTAGCCAGCAGCGAATCCAGATGCGTCTGGAATTTCGCGTAGTTCTGGGTATCGATATCGTTCATCAGCTTCTGGTAATAGTAACGCTTTACCAGAGGCGGGATCAGAACAACCAGCGCGATAAAAACCGCAAAATAAAGAAGATAAATCCATCCCTGCATAGCTAGTTATTCCCTCCGGTCTTCCCCTCAAACTGGGTGAGATATTCCTTTTCTGAAGAACGGTCCTCGCTGGGATTCTGCGCGAGGCGTTCTGCCTTTTCCCGTTTGGCGTTTTCAATAAACATGTTGATGAACATTTCATCCACACCGTCTTTTCTCATGCTTTCGACATAGGCCGCCGTCAGATCGTCGACCTCTTCTGCCAGCCGGTTGTACTCGCTGTCAACCAGGCGTTCTCGAATTGCCATATTACAAATCCTTTCTCTTAAACAATTACTTTCAATTTACCTGCTTCTGAGTGCTTTCACAACAGAAACCGGATGTAGAGCGTGCTTCGAAGGCAGAAACTTCAAACGCTTTCCCGCAAATTCCCAGCTGGATCGACTGGATCTTTGATTTCTCTCTCCGTCATTTTTACGACAGAAAAGTTTCTGCAAATATTCCTGAAGAAAAATTTGAAAATTCATCCCTTTCTGGCGATTTCCTGTACTCGATTCTTTTTCTTTTCTCCTTTTTTTCCCGGGCGCTTTCCAATTCTCCAGATCGGAAGTCGGCTGAATCCGCCCGTTCGGCGCCGTCCCCTTCTCTGCGTATACCGGTACAGTGTAAGCGTCAAATAAAAGACGGGTATTTTCTCGACCGCCTCCTTGGGATAATTC
>NZ_CAPAEZ010000056.1:0-17872 GCF_948576815.1 uncultured Allobaculum sp. | reverse complement strand
TCCGAACAAAGGGTTCTCTCTAATTATCGTGTCCTTGACATGGGGTACACTTCATCTGCCATACCCATTACTGGGAGGGCAAAAACGTAAAGATTGTTCAGTATCTTATGGGTCATAAGAACGCTGCAACAACCCTAAACGTGTATTCCCATATTATGTTACAAGACGTAAAAGACGCCATTTTGTAGAAATCAATGGTTGAAAAACGCTTTACATAAAGTAGATATAGACACGTAACATAATATATATTATACGAAGTTGTTGATGTGTGATGTTACATCTCCTTATATACGACAATACCCGTCAGGATCCCCTTCTGACGGGTATTTCAGTATCTTTTCCATAGTAATTCGTAGATGGAGGCCCATCCCGTTTATAGATTCATTCCTTTTCCAGCAGAAACGACAGCAGTTCCTGAAACCGAATGCCTTCGGGCAGTTCTGCCTGCGGATCGAGTGTCATCATGACGCGATCGCAGTTGTCATCCAGGCTTTCGAGAGCTTTCAGCTTTTCTTCAAAGAGTTCGGTTTCATGAACCGATGCTAGCAGCTGCCAGCACGTTCTCATTCCATCTTTCTCAGTGACAAAGTCGATAATGGAATGTCGGTTCCTTCCGGTCATGACCGAATAGCCTCTTCGACGGAATTCGAGCCATACGATATTTTCCAGAACGCCCTGCGGTGAAACCTGTCCATCGCTGAGCAGACTGCTCAGCAGTCCAGTATCCGCAAAGTAATATTTTCTTTCCCGTTCGAAGATCTGATTGTTCAGTAGATTGCGGCATTTTACAACGTTGATCAAATAGGAATTTTGTAAGGCTTCCATATAGGCATTCACTGTGTTTACGGAAGCTTTTTTGACTCTCGTTCTCAGCAGGTGACTTGTCCCCCGCCCTGAGATGTATTCTCCCGACTGGCTGGCCATATAGACGGTCAGCTGCTGCATGAGTTCTACATCCGCATAGCGCAGATTTTCGACTAAGGAATGCAGAAGAATGGAGTCATACAGATTTTCGAGAACATCCTGGCGCTCTTTTGCGGAAACAGAAAGCGCAAGCGGCAGTCCGCCCTGTTCCATATAGTCCAGAAACAGCTCGGACAGGCTTTCCCTTCTTCCCTCGCAGTATTCCTTAAAGGAAAGCGGAAAGAGTTTAATCGTCTCGATCTGATCGCGCAGCGGTGAACCTTCCCTCTCCGGCAGCACATCAGCCTGTGAAGTCAGAACAAAGAGATCGAGATCTGACCAGTGGAGCAGTCCAGCCAGCGCATACTCCAGATCTTCTACAGCATCTGGTTCATTGATCAGAATTGCTGTCCGGCTCCAGGGCCGATACTCACCGATTTTATGGATTATATATTCATACAGGTCCAAAGCCGTTTTTGGCAGTGTATTGGCGGGTCCGGAATAGTCGAGTTCAATCCATCCATTCGGATAAATGGAATGGTCTTTACAGTAAGCCTGGTACTGTTGGATTACATATCTTTTTCCGACCGAACGAAGACCGCAGAGTTTACTGATCTTTCGACTCTGAGAAGCGTCCATCAGCCGTTTGAAAACCGCTTCGGTTCGATGATCTGGCATACTTTCAACCTCCTGAAGAATGTGAATCCCCTTTTGTTCAGGATACCATTGAATCCGCTTTCTCATACCCTTCTAAGGGAAAAGAAATGCAGAAAATCATAACGCGAGCAGCTTATACAAGATTCATTTTATTGAAATATAAAAACAACGAACGCAAAGATGGAACAGTTCGCCGGTTTCAGCATGATGAAAGTAAATGGTTTTTGGGGTACTTCGGTCGTTAAGGCTTCTTCCCTTTTCTGTACGGAGGAATTTTGGAGACTCTCTTTCTTTTTGTTTGACTATTAATAAATAAATTTCATTTTATCCTGGAATTATTTTCAACATTCAGTTAAATGAAAAAAATGGCAGAACAAAAAAGTCCTGCTCATTCCCTTGTTTACGCGCTCGCCAATTAGAAAAGCAGGACGACGATCAGCGTTCCAATCAGCAGGAACAGGCAGATCTTTTTCAGGGTTCGAATCGGATGAAAAATAAAGGAGAAAAGAAACAGAAACGCCAGAATGACGTACCAGAGCCAGATGAAGGACAAAAGTGTAAACATATGCGTACCTCTCTTTGCCTCGAACTATACGCTTTGATTCTGAATATCGAATTAGAATTTTCTAAATATCCAAAATGGATTCCGTAATCCGTACAGAGATCAGTATTCAAGAGGATCTGGATCGATTGACAGTTCCTGCATGACGTTTTGAAGTCTTACTACGCGTTCCGGCGGTATGACTCCGCCAGGATTGCTTGACCACCCGGCCAGACAGTCCGCATCTTTCAGAGCTTCAGCCAGAGGACTGTCGACATTGAGCTTATTGGAGTGGACTTCAATCGCCGATGCGATTTCCTCGATTTCTTCCGGCGTAAACCGGTCCAGTCCTGCAAGCAGCTTTCGCGCAGCGGCAGCCCCAGAGCGAGCATGGGAACAGGATGGCTGATTCTCCAGAAATTTTCCAATATCGTGCAACACGGCCGCAATTTTCCCAGGCTCTGGATCCAGATTTCTCTTTTTGCACAAAATAGACATATAGGCATCGACCATGGATGTGTGACTCAGCGCAAATGCGCGAAGAACCGGATTATAAATTTGGGCAAATGCCGCATACACTTCGTCCCGTACAAGCGGATATCGATCAAAGGTTCTGTATTTTTGGTTTGAATTCATTCTCATTTTTCCTGCCTTTGTCCTCATTCTAACGAGATTTCCACTCGATGGGCAGAGCGACGACAGAGTCTTATTTGTATACCTGCATCCATTTACCCCTGAATTTTGAGTACTTTTCACAACGTCTAAACTGACAGGTGCTCGAATATCCTGAATGTCAGAATACCCTGAACAATTTATAAGGAGCTCACCGTATGAACACTTCAAAATTTCAATGGCTTAATTTGTCCGACGAAGATCTGACAGACCCTTCCCTTTCCATGGAAGATCTTTTAGGTTTTTCCATACATCTTTATCATTATCCGAAAGAACTGCATCCGATTGAGACGATGTACGACTGCTGGGAGAACCTGAAGCATCGAGATAAAGAGACGTTTGGCTTGTTGGAGCGGATGCACGCTATACAGACTGGCTGGTACCTTGCCTACTCTTTTTACAGACTCAGCGATATTGATCATGCCAAAGAAGCCTGCCAGTATGCGTACAGCCTGACCGATACAGATCTGCTTGCCGGAGACCGAATCAGCTCACTGCTTCTTTCTGCAGTGATTTCCTCCTTTTGTCAGGAAGCAGCCCAAACAGAAAAGAGTCTGGAGGAGGTCCGATACCTGCTTTCCCAGCGATCCGATAAAGTGGATGGTCTGAATTTCGAATACGAGGTCGTCGCTATGCGTTTTGCGCTCAGTCAAAATGATCTTCCAGCGGCTCAGAAACATGAAAAAAATGCGCTTAGCATTGATGATCCAAAACTGTTTCCGTCTTACCAGGATGCTTCTGAATCTTTTGTGCCCGGCTGGCGGATTTCCAATCTCGACTGCGGCGAATTGCGATACGCGACGAGCCTGCTTGCCTTTAAACAGGGTGAACTGGATAAAGCGCTTGGCGAATCTTCCAGGCATTCGATGCCTGTCCAAACGCTCTAGAATACTGTTTTTCCTTCCTATAAATATTGCTCATCAGAAAGCCGTTCAATCGTTCCGGGAAAGCTATTCCATTCGACTTAAGCATTACGGTTCGAGGTATCTGCTGACCTGCAGCTCTTACCAGAACTTAATCAAAGCCGGACTTGCGTCGATTTCTTCAAAGAACAGGACGCTGGATGATGAAGAAGTGATCGCCTACAAAACGATGTATGCAGAGCTTTTGACGAACCTCCACGCGATGGAAGGTGATCAGGCTCGCTTTCGGGAAAATCTGGCGCGGCTGGACTACTCGAACTTTCTGACCTCGATTCACGAAGAAGACGAGGCTCTGGTTCTTCTTGAGGAATTGCTGAAATGCTTTGAAGATACCCAAAACTGGTACTATGTCGTCATTGTTTACAAAAACCGCGCTCTTCTTCCTGGTCGGACGATCCAGGAGGTACAAGAGGACATTGAACAGGCTTTGGATCTGATCGAAACCCGATGCAAAGGATCTCACTCCCTGAAGCAGGCGCTTCTGGATCTCTCCAGTACCTATATGAAAATGCCTGAGTAATTCAATTTGCGGTTGGAAGTTCCTTTCCATTTTGCTTATACGCAGAGCCTTTCTCTTTCGCCGGCAGATTGGTGTCCAGGAATTCCCTCTTTTTCAAAGAACCTGACTCCCCTTCTGGCATTAAAAAAGCTTCCTGTATTGAGAATAGACAGCGGATCTGTCTGGTTCTTCAATCAGGAAGCTTTTCATATGCCTGTTTCTCTTTTCTTAAAATCTGTCTATTTCTGGTCTTTGTTTTTAAGCCGGGAGCGTCCCGCTAAGAGCACAGCCAGCGCAAAGGCGAAGACAAAGAGCGAAATATACTGTGATGTGGAAAGGCCGTTTACGACACCGCGAACCATATCGCCGCGGACGAGTTCAATCGCAAGGCGTCCGGCGGAGTAAGCGATCAGATAGGCTGCACCGACTTCTCCGTTGAACTTTTTCTTCTTCGAAAACCATTCGAGAAAGAAATAAAGTCCAAAGTCGAACACGGACATGACAATCTGTGACGGAAAAAGCGGAACGCCCGCCGGTGCTTCGGATCCTTCCGGGAACACGATGCCAAAACCGTTTGTCATTTCAATGCCATAGCAGCAGCCGGCAAGCAGACAGCCAATACGGCCAAAGGCCTGAGCTAAAGCGACTTCCGGAATGATCAGGTCAAACCATTCCCAGAAATTCATGCCATGCAGCTTGCAGTAGTACCAGCCGCTGATAAGACCGCCCATAATGCCGCCGTAAACGACCCAGCCGGAACCCAGATCGGTAAAAATCGTTGGGTCTGTAGCCATATCGGGAATACGGGTAATCCAGTAAAGGACTTTGGCGCCGAGCGCACCGCCAACCAGTACCGTAAAGACCAGCCATTCCAGCCGCCTGGGATCATACCCTTTCGCTTTGACTTTCTTTTCAGCCAGTGAATAGGCGACCAGAATGCCGATCGCAATCATCAGTCCATAGGAATAGACGTGAAGAGAGCCAATCGAGAAAAGAATCGGATACATAAATTCCTCCTTCTTGTTTCGTTCTGTATTGCTAGTTCAAATCTTTGTCCGTTCTGAACCGTTCCCTGCTCGAAGAGAAGAAATGAAAAGACGGTCAGAACCGACACGTGCTCTATTGTATCGGGCCTGGATCAGGAAGAGCAATGAATGGGTCCGGATTGTCGAATCGTCTAAATCCATACCGTATTTGAAACCCATTCCGATACGATTATTTCTTTTCCGGCGCTCTTCTCAGCGTAATCAAAAGCAGCTGCGGACGATTATACAGACGCGGGATAATCATCTGATCGCCCAGTCCCCGGCTTTCGATCATTTTCATGCCATCTGGCTGTTCGAATAAGCCGCTGTCGTATTTGGGAAAGAAGCGGGAGCCGTTTCCATCGTTTGGCTGCAGAAACCCTTTTCCAAACAGTCGGATATGTCCGCCATGGATATGTCCGCTGAAAACCAGATCGGCCTGCGTCTTCTCCAGATAATCAAACAGATCTGCACGATGAAATAACAGAAGACGACAGGCTTTCTTTTCAGGAAGCTTTCCGATGTCTTCATTCAACTGTTCAAGACGCCGATCAAAAGACCAGCGGTAATGAAAATCGGGATCCTGAATGCCCGCGATTTCCAGCGGCTGTCCTTCTTTATACAGAGTCATCACATCGTGATCGAGCAGCGTTATGCCAAGCTGATCCAGATTGGCGGCCCGTTTTTTCCATTGGCCGCTGTAATATTCGTGATTGCCGCTGACCATATAGACCGGGGCGATTTTTGAAAGGCTGGAAAGAACTTTATTGGTCGTATCCGCATGCTGGACACCATCATACACATCCCCCGTCGCAAAAATGAGTTCGGGATGATCGTTCTCAATCGCTTCCATCATGCCTTTGGGATTGTTTCCGTGCAGATCCGAAACATGAGCGATTTTCACGCCGTCCCAGGCTTCTGGCAGATCGGAAAGTTCGATCGTCATCTCACTCACTTCCAGGTCGTTTCGAAACGCCCCGCTCGAAAACAGAATTCCAATCAGAATCGCCAGTGCACATATAAAAATCAGAAAAATTCGCAATCCATTCGAAAAATTCATGGTATCAGTATACCAATTTCTCCGATTCGAATCGTTTATGGACCGTCCTTCGCAGGCAGATAAAAAGCCGCCTGTGCATGTGCGCACGGACGGCTTATTCGGCATATTGGGTATACGCAATTCTGTAGAGTTTGCGAATCTGCTTATTTAGCGTTCTGTACCGGGATGTTCAGATCACGAACCACTGGATAAACGATCAGCTTATCGCCTTCGAGATCTTCGTTATGCATATCGACGGCAGTAATGTTCTGGTTCCAGTAGGTCGTATAATAGAAACAGCCAGTTTCGAGGTTTGCGCCGCAGGTATAAAGGGTAACTTCGTATTCACCCTTTTTAACCTGATCGCAGCCACTGGTCTGATACACGCTGTAAAGGATATGG
This sequence comes from uncultured Allobaculum sp., assembly GCF_948576815.1. NCBI lineage: Bacteria > Bacillati > Bacillota > Erysipelotrichia > Erysipelotrichales > Erysipelotrichaceae > Allobaculum > uncultured Allobaculum sp. The sequence continues at coordinate 11,211 of NZ_CAPAEZ010000056.1, read as the reverse complement.
AAGAATTCCTGGATATTGGCTTCTTCGGTATTCTTTTCGATATTCGAATTCAGACGTGTAAAGGCAACGCGGACAAAACGGGAAATGGAATCCAGACCGCCAGGCAGTCCAGCCGATCCCATGCCGGCACCGAGTTTAACGAAATCCGGGAAATTCGGAGAGAAACGAGTGGAATCGAATCCGCGGATGGCGTTGGATACGTTGCAGTAGTAAAGCAGATTTTTCTTGTGGAACGGGAATTCCGGTTCGTTGGTCAGAACGTTATACGGGTTGTCGTAAACTTTCAGACCGCGTTCTTTGGTCTGTTCGACAACGATCGTCCGTTTGGCATCGGAAATGATCCAGTGCAGCGGGCTTGGCGGGAATTTTTCCGAGAAACCGGTATTGCAGATGTTGATTTTCTTGAATTCTTCTTCGGCTTCATCGACGCTGGAGCATTTGCCCAGGATATAAGGGATCAGCTCGAACGAAGCGATGTTCAGCTTGTCTTCCATGACTGGGAAATAATGGCAGCTGGTCCAGAAAGCCAGACCGGCCATGCCCAGTCCTTTATCGTTGATTCCCTCGAAGTACAGAGGGTAGTTATCAATCGGCATAGCCATACCGATAATAGCGTTATGGCTTTCCATGGCGTCGGTGTGACGGAATTTAAAGGGGACGTTGTGCGGTGTGATGACGACATCGACTGGATAATCGATTTCCAGATCCAGGTTGCGTCCGAAGTAGTGGCTGTTTCCATTGGAATAGGAAAGACCTGTACACATTAAGCGAGTACCTCCTGATCATACGTATCTTTTTTGCTTTGTACGATCTTTAATTACAGTCTTCATTATAAAGTTCCGCTTTTCGGATGATCCCTCCAATGACCGAAATACAGCGGCCTCTTCCCTTTCTCTGTTTTGTCTGCAATCTGAGTATTGTTGAATCTTCCAAAGCGTCTGGAATCGCTTTCAGGTCGTCTATACTGAAAACAGACAGACCGATCCGACAATATTCGGGCAATTTTCGCGATCAGCCTGGAGAAGAAAGAGAGAAAAGTATGAAAAGTATTCAGAAGGTATGGATGTATCTCCTTTCTGTCCTTACGTTTCTGAGCCTTATGGCGCCTCCTGCCCTGCTGCAGGCAAAAGAAGCCATTGATCCCCCGGCCCAGACCAGCGTACGCAAAGAGGAAAACTTCAACCGCGGCTGGAAGTTTGTCCGCAGAGATGAACCGCAGGCGTACCAGAGCGATTTTAACGACGCGAACTGGTATAACGTCAGCCTGCCGCACGATTTCAGCATTCCCTATTTCATGGAACAGAAGTTTTACACTGGCATCGGCTGGTATCGAAAGACATTCGAAGTCAGTGCCGAATCGCTTCAGAACAAAATCAAGATCGATTTTGACGGTGTCTTCCACACCATCGATCTGTACGTCAACGGCGATAAAGTCGGCAGTCATCAAGGCGGCTATACCGGCTTTGAATTCGACTTGAGCGAGTATCTGCACGAAGGAACGAACGTCCTGGCCGCAAAAGTTGACAACACCTGGAATCCGCAGCTTGCTCCGCGTGCTGGCGACCATAATTTCACCGGCGGTATTTACCGCGATGTAAAGCTGATTTATGAAAACCCGGTTCATGTCGCCTGGTACGGTACGTTTGTACAGACGCCAAACGTATCCAGATCGTCTTCCGATCTGCGCATGCAGGCGGAGGTAGAAAACCAGAACGAAACGGCTGCCGAGGTTCGTGTACGCCATACACTGCTGGACGCCAACGGCCAAGCCGTCGCTCAGTTTTCTTCCAGCCCCAAAACGATTGAAGCTGGACAGAGCGCCATCTTTGATGACACGTATACTGGAATTTCCAAGCCCCATCTGTGGAGCATGGACGATCCCTACCTTTATACGGTCGTTACCCAAGTCTACAGTGCAGACTCGCTGGTCGACTCCGTTCAGACGAGCATGGGTTTTCGCTGGTGCGAATGGACAGCCGATCAGGGCTTTTTCCTGAATGGCGAACACGTCTGGCTCAACGGCGTAAACGCCCATCAGGATCACGCCGGCTGGTGCAATGCCGTCAGCGATTCGGCTCTGGTTCGTGACGTTCAAATGGTCAAGGACGGCGGATTCAACTTTATCCGCGGCAGTCATTATCCGCATTCTCCTATCTATACGCAGGCGTGCGATGAACTCGGAATTGCCTACTGGTCCGAAGCTGCCTTCTGGTTTATCGGCGGCGCCGGCGGCGAAGGAAATCTGGAAAATCCAGGTTCGTCCGATTATACCGCCAACGGCTACCCGACACATGTAAAAGATCAGGCAGCGTTTGAAGACTCCTGCATGCAGATGCTGGAAGAAATGATTCGCATTCACCGCAATCATCCGTCCATCATGGTCTGGAGCATGGGAAACGAAACGTTCTTTCAGAGTGTAAACGATGACTCCGGCGCCAGCACGAATGATAAAAAGCGCGCCCTGATTACCCGCATGGCCAAAAAGTGCAAAGAGCTCGATCCGACCCGTGCAGTTGGCCTTGGCGGCACGCAGCGCGACGGCTATGACAAAATTGAAGGCGTTGAAGTCGCCGGCTATAACGGCGACGGCGCTTCGATTGGCGCCTGTCAGAATCCAGGCGTACCGAACATGGTTGCGGAATACGGCTCGCATACCGCTAACCGCTCTCAGGGCGACACCTATGCACCGCATTACGATCATGTACAAAGCCAGAACGATCGCCCGATCGAATACGCCTGGCGAAGCGGCGTTTCCCTCTGGTGCATGTTCCATCATGGAACGGTCGCTGCGAGAAGCTATGGCGATATGGGCATCGTCGACTACTATCGACTGCCTTTAAAAGAATGGTACTGGTATCGCCATGAATTCCATCCGGATCATCCTGAGCCCGAATTCTCGAAGTCCGGACCCCGACAAAAATCGAACTGACCGCCTCCGACACCGTTCTTCGCGATGACGGCACGCAGGATACCCATCTCATCGCGACTTTGAAAGACGATGAAGGAAACTGGATCGGCGTAAAGCGCAAGATCACGCTGAAAGTCGTAGCAGGCCCGGGTATTTTCCCGACCGGCAAAACCTTTGTTCTCGATCCGGATTCGGAAAACAAATCCATGCTTGATGGAAAAGGCGCCATTGAATTCCGCTCCTACTACGCCGGCATCACCCGCATCGTCGCCGAAAGCGAAGGTCTCAAATCGGCGGAAATCACCCTGAGGACCACGGGCGACTCCACAGGAGAAAGCGAGGCGGATATTTCCACACTGTACGGTTCCTTCATGAACAATGACGGCATTATTCTGACCGATATTGAAGAGGCATCTGCCTACGAACTGCGCGATCTCAACGGCGTTCCCTGCGAAGCGTCTTCCAACGAAGCCGATCGTCAGAACGTTCTCGATCAGGATCCAAAAACGTCATGGAGAGCTTCCACAGCCGGGCCTGGCCAGTACGTCAACGCGACCATGGAACATGGAGAAGTCATTCTCTATAAAGCAGCCGTACTCTTTGACGGCAAAAAGCTGCCCTATACGCTGCAGGGAAAAACCGCAGATGCAGTCAGCGAAGACGACTGGGAAACGCTTGTTTCCTACGATGCCTCCACCATTGAGACAGCCCCGGATGAAATCACATTCCTGAAAACCAGACCGTATCGAAACATCCGCGTTCTGTTTGATTCCATTCCAGAAGACGAATACGCCTCGTTCTCCGAACTGAAGCTGTATTCGCTCAAGTCGGTCAATGAACCGATCAAAACCGGATATCAGTACCTGTGCGATCTGGACGATTTGCCCGAAACCATCATTAAAAATCGCACAGCAGACGGTCAGCCGCTCAAGCACGGAAACACCCGCTATTCCAACGGCGTTTCCCTGCCGGCCCAGACGGAACTGACTGTAAATAACTTCACCAGAGAAGACGGCGGCTATGGCGCTTTCGAAGCTGAAGCCTTCAACCCCTCTTCCCAGACGGTCCTTCTGCGCCTGATCGCGAAAAATCAGACGATTTATGAAAAGACGTTTGAACCGGGCGAATCAGCCGCTATCCGTGTTTCTGTTTATCGGTGCCCCGATGTGAAGCTGGAAACCGAAGGGCACGGTTCGATTTCCTTAGGCAATGCCCGTCTTTCCGGCGTACGACGCAAGCTGACACAGGATGGTAAAACCGACCTGAGTGCCCAGTTTATGGCCGCTTATGAATCGCTTGTACCAGGCACTGTGTATGAAGGTGAGCTGGATCTGACGTCCAAAACGGCTCAGAATCTGATGATCACCACATCTCTGATTGCCCCCGACAATACTCTTGTCGATGTCCAGAGCAAACCGCTCACGCTCAAAGCCAAAGAAAAAGTCTCCCTTCCCGTGTCCATGTCGATTCCAGAAGATCTCAAAGACGGCAGCGTTTTACGGCTTATGATCTGGAACACGGATACCCTTGCTTGTGGGGGCGACTGCGTCTTTACGACTACGCTCAAAGACGATCAGGGACAGGATGCCGAAGCCGGCAAATATCCACAGCGCAAAACCGCCCTGGAACGTCCAGCGCAAACGGTCGTTGTTCCTGGCGATGAAATGGAGAAAACCGGAACCTGGGGCCGCTGGCCGGCTTCTGGCACGCAGGCAGGAACGCTTTCCGGCTACGAAACGTATGTCGAATCGAATAACTGGCAGAACACTTCCCTCTCCTATACCTTCACAGGAAGCCGCTTTACTCTCTATGCGAAAAAAGACGGCAGCCAGAGCGGCTGTGAAGTCTTCGTAGACGATCAGTCGCTTGGAACAGTGAGCACAAAGCGAAACGACGGATAAAATACGTATGAAGCGGTTTTCTCCCATTCATTTGAAGAAGAAGCCGAACATACCGTAAGACTTGTCCCTACCGGCAAATTTGGCTTTGACGCCCTTGAAATTCGTCAAAGCGGCCTCGTTCCCAAACCGGAATATGTGGAAGGTACGCCCGATACGACCCTGTATGGCTCTTCCGATCAGATTCAAAAGAGCAGCGGATGGGGGCAGTGGAAAGATGAAGCGGCCGGCGATTACGAAACGTACAATAACAGCGCCAATGCGACGCTGAGCTACGCCTTTACCGGTACCGGCATTTCCATGATGACCAAGTTTGACGGCGGCAAAACCGGTGCCCATATTTACATCGATGACAAGGACTATGGCGTTGTAAACTGCACAGACAGTACAGATGCCTATCGCAAAGGAATCGATATTCAGTCTCTGCCTTTGGGAACTCACACGTTCCGTCTGGTTACCACCGGCAAATTCGGTTTCAAAACGATTACCACAACGTATGGAACGCTTGAAGATCGCAGCGCGCTTTCCTAAGCCGTTGAAGCTGCGAAAAACCTCAAGGAAAGCGATTATGTAAGCGGCTGGAATTCCCTGCAGGAAGCCCTGAGTGAAGCCGACTTCGCGCTGCGCTCCTACAGCTTCTCTCAGTCAGAAATTGATGAACTGACCGATACGCTCAATGCGGCTATTGAGGCTTTGCGCAGACCGTCTTCCCTTTTTGGATCGGATCTTGGAAACAGTGTCGTAAAGGCAATTACCGTTTTGCGCACCAAAGACTACGATCCAGATTCGACGCATAAAGCGCAGTTTACCCAGGCTTTAATGAAGCCGTTGCGGGTCTGTTGGAAGACAATGCCACCCAGGCCAAGACTTTAAATTCAGCCCTTCTTGCCGGTATTGCGGCTATTCAGTATCCCAAAATCGACTTTGTTCTGGACGCCCTGGAAATGACTGTTACTAAAGCAGAAAGCCTGCTTGAGAACCGTACGGAATTCCCAGAGTCTTCGATGGATAAACTGGAAGAGGAACTCTCTAAGGCCAGATCCATTCTTTCTGCACCGCAAAGTCAGATCCAGATCGATGAACAGGCCCAACACATGAACCGCCTGCTGCTGAGTCTGCGCAAAGTCCCGAATTCGAATAATTCTTTGTTCTAGTCTCTCTTGCAACGTTCGCTCAGGATTCAAAACAGCCGTTTCCGATTCGGATCGGTTTTTGAACGGCTTGAGCAGATGGTTTAAAACTTCTGTCTGAACGCGGGTGGACTAAGCCATCCAGAATATGGATTTACCCAGTATTTCTAAAGAGTAACGCCGCAGAACAAACGGAATTCCGTTTGTCTGCGGCGTTCTTTCGTGACAAGCGAACAGGGGATCCCCTTCCTCCAGACGGGTTACGATGGCGTCATCCAATGGATTTGCGCAGATTTCGATCATGAATGGAAAGAGAAGCAGTCATCCTGATTCGCCGGAACGCCTGTAGACCTTCCATTCGTCTGTACAAAATTGCCCTGTTTTGTGTACATTCCGGCACGGATCGAAAGACCTCCAAAAAGAGTTATCAAGATGGTATCGCTAAACAAATCAGGACACCTTTTATATTAATGGGACATATAAACCAATCTTTATATCTTAGGAGTTAGAGAGCCGATTCTACCGGTCGAATGAGTAGGATCGGCAATTTTTCATAAGCAGAGAAAGTACCAATTTTGATTTAAAGAAAGGATCCGATCATCATGAATCAACTCAAGTTTGACCAACAAAAAGTTGAAAGCATCTGCGATATCATCGCTGATACCGACAACGGGTTAACTGGAAGCGATCTAAAACATCTTCTTGATGTGTGCGGAGTGCCATACGACCCACGAATTGCTCCAAACAAAAGGCAGTGGTTCTTTAATTGTTTGGCTGGTAAATTCAATCAGGAGCATTCGCTACTATTGTTCAAGCGAATAATCGAAAATGCAGTCAATCCTGCACGCTTCACGAATTTGGACAAGAGAGAGCAATATAGCTTTTTGGTTAACGGGATCAATAAGGTTTTGCTTCTAGAAGGATACAAAATAGATAGTGCTGGGGAAATTGTAAAAACAGTTCAGGCTAAAAATTTAAACGAAGTAGATAGAAGGGTCAATGAGCGCGAAGCAAAATTTCAAAAGCAGAACTTTCATCCATCGGTTGTTCACCTTGCAAAAAAGGAATACATAAGCGGACAGTATTTTGAGGCTGTTTTCGAGGCTTCAAAAGGTTTATCAAAGAGAGTGAGAGAAATGACAGGGCTCACTGGAGATGGTGCAAACCTCTTTGAAAAGGCATTTTCCACCAAAAATCCGTACCTTGTTCTGAATCGCTTGGAGACTGAGACGGAAAGAAATGAACATAACGGCCTTCGGACACTACTCAATGCCATTTTTCTGATGTTTAGAAATCTGCAAGCTCACAATTTAAAACTTGACTGGCCTGTGAATGAAGTGAAAGCTCTGGATGCTCTTTCGTTGATTTCATTTGCATTTAAGGGGCTAGACCAATGTCAGGTTGTTAAGCGTGATTAGTCGAAGTTCATGGGTTAGTCGCTTGGTAAGCAGCTCTTCGGTATAATAAGGACAATGAAAACGAAAACAGAAATTATTGATTCCTGGTCATTAACTGAGTTTGAATCAGCTCTTTACGAGCTATATCCATCAATTCTGCGAACTTTGATAAAAGACCACACGACGGGAAAGAGTATTGTTTGGGCTACTTCCAGTCATCTCGAATTTGGAGTTCCGTTTGGAGCCGACAAGCAACTAGACCCCAGTACGGTAACATTTGGAAAAAGAAACTTCTTAAAACCACGTGTTCAGAAGTCGCAGGCAGCACAAACTGCAAGAACAAAGGATAAGGCAGAGGTTTTCACTCCTTCCTGGGTCTGCAATATGCAGAATAATTTAGTAGATGATGCTTGGCTGGAGAACCAGAATTCGTTCAATGTTGGCGATTTTGGTAGTTGGCAAACTTCTACAGATCCTATTCATTTTCCTGCCGGAAAAACCTGGAAGGATTATGTTGCCGATATCCGATTGGAAATCACTTGTGGAGAAGCACCGTATTTGGTCAGCCGATATGACACCGTGAGCGGTGAAAAGATTGAGCTCAAAGATCGGATAGGTTTGCTAGACCGGAAGTTCAGAGTGATTAACGAAAACGCAAAATCTGACCAGACTTGGAATGCTTCAGTAATTAAAGCTTATGAGTCCACCTACGGTTATGAGTACCAGGGCGACAATTTATTTTTAGCCAGAGAGAATCTCTTGTTTACCTATATCGAGTACTTTTTTGATAGATTTGGAAGATTCCCCTCACAAAAGCAGCTTTCAAGGATTGCCGAAATCATTTCCTGGAACGTATGGCAAATGGATGGATTGACTAACTGTCTACCTTTTTCTAAACCGGTCAAGCTATTTGAACAATTGGCACTTAGTTTTGAAGAAGATGAGGACGGGGTCACTTTTATTGAAGACTCGGACCTTTTCGATTCAGGTGATAGCCCTTACTGTTTGATTGCAGATTGGACAAACAAAACAAACGGAAAGCCTGAAATAATTGAATTTCGAAGCTTGTTGAATCGATAGAGAGAAAAAAGATTATGAAACCATATTTTGAGGATAATTTCGAATATAACTTGATCTATGTTTTTGGTATTCCTGATCAGGCCCATCATGGGAAATTGAAAATTGGAAAGGCCTCCTTGAAGACGAAAACACCTCGTGACCAATTGAACCCAAATTCAAAAGAGCTAAACAGAGCGGCTCGTGATCGGATTGACCGCTATACCCAGACAGCAGGAATTCATTACGACCTTCTGTGGACAGAGCTTGCGGTGAAGGATGTCAAGGAGAATGGATTGATGGTATCCAAAGCTTTTTCAGATAAAGATGTCCATGCGGTCCTTAAAAATTCTGGGATAGAGAATGTGCGTATTGATGATACAACTGGTTCAGAATGGTTTGAGCTGGATTTGGATACTGCGAAGACAGCCATCCGAGCTGTCAAAAACAATGAAGCTTACTTTACCCCAGACGGAAAAATCGTATCCGCACCGATAATTTTCAGACCAGAACAAGAAGAATGCATTTCTAGAGCTGTTAAACATTTCAAAAAGTCGGATCGGTTCTTGATCAATGCAAAAATGCGATATGGTAAGACTTTTGTTGGCTTGGAGATTATCAAAAGAGCAAAGTTCAAGAAGACGATTATCGTAACTCATAGGCCAGTGGTCAATGAAGGGTGGTTCGAAGACTTCAGAAAGATTTTCCAAAACACAGACTACCGTTATGGTTCGAAAAAGAAAGGATACTCTTTTGAGCAATTGGCTGAGGAAGATAGTTCCTTCGTCTATTTTGCGTCCATCCAGGACTTGAGAGAGTCTGCGAAGATAAAAAAAGGTGGATATCAGAAGAATGATGAGATTTTTGATACTGACTGGGATTGTGTGATCGTAGATGAAGCTCATGAAGGAACACAAACATCCCTTGGCGATGCAACGATCAAGACGTTGGTGAATAAGAATACGAAGCTTTTGTCGTTGTCTGGAACACCATTCAATATTCTTGATGATTATGAAGAAGACGCTATCTACACTTGGGATTACGTTATGGAGCAGGAATCAAAATCTGAGTGGGACAAGCTTCATTTTGGGGACTCCAACCCTTATTCAGACCTTCCAGAGCTGAAAATTTACACCTATGATCTTGGAGATGCGTTGGGAAGTTCTGCCTATACTTCCTTCGAGGATAAGGCCTTTAACTTCAAAGAGTTCTTTCGTACCTTCACGGGTGATTTTAAGTATGACCATGAAGAGATACCGGAGGGAGCTCATGTGGGCGATTTCGTTCATGAAAAGGACGTGTGGTCTTTCCTCAATCTGATGAGTAAGGAAAGACAAACAAGTGCCTATCCTTTTTCGACAGCTGAATACCGGGATATTTTCAAACACACTTTATGGATGATTCCAGGTGTCGATGAAGCTCGAGCTCTGTCGAAATTGATGATGAAGCACCCTGTCTTTGGAAGTGGTCAATTCGAGATCGTTAATGTAGCTGGCGATGGTAATCCGGAAGATCCTAATGAGGAAGCATTGACGAAAGTCCGAAACGCTATCAACAGAGCCTCCTTGAATGATACATACACAATCACTCTATCCTGCGGAAAACTAACAACTGGAGTAACAGTAAAAGAGTGGACAGGCGTGTTCATGCTTTCGGGATCATATAGCACCTCCGCAGCCAACTATCTGCAGACGATTTTCCGTGTGCAGTCTCCTGCCAATATTAACGGGAAAATTAAAGATGCTGGTTATGTTTTCGATTTTGCTCCTGACAGAACACTAAAAATGGTGGCTGATGCCGTCAAAGTCTCCTCAAAAGCCGGATCTACAAAAGAGCGGGATCGCGAGATTCTGGGTAAATTTTTAAACTATTGCCCTGTGATTGCGATCGCTGGCTCCGAAATGAAGCCGTATGATACGCCTAAACTTCTCCAACAACTAAAACGTGCTTATGCGGAAAAAGTAGTTCAACACGGTTTTGATGACAACAAATTGTATTCTGATGCGCTCTTCACCTTGGATGAAAAAGATCTGGAGATGTTTAGTAACTTGCAGAAAACATTCGAAAAATCTAAATCGCAGGTGAAAGGTAAAAATATCGATATTAATAAAACAGGATTAACAAACGAGGAACGTGAAGAGGAGGAACGAATCAATAAAAAGAAAAAGAAGAAACCTCTGACTCCAGAAGAGGAGGCGAGACTTAAAGAGTTGCAAGAAAAGAAAAAGAATCGCGCACAAGCAATTTCAATTCTGCGTCAAATTTCAACTCGGATGCCTCTGCTCATATATGGAGCAGACGTTGATTATTCAGACGAAATCGATCTTGATAGCTTTGTAGAATTAGTCGATGATGCTTCCTGGGAAGAGTTTATGCCGACTGGAGTCACAAAGGATGATTTTAAAAATCTCAGACGATTTTATGATGAAGAAATTTTTATTGCAGCCGGAAGACGAATTCGAAACTCTGCTAGACAGGCTGACACACTTGAACCGGTTGAGCGTGTAAAAAAGATCGCAGATATCTTCTCTACCTTCAAAAATCCTGATAAGGAAACAGTACTGACTCCTTGGCGAGTAGTGAATATGCAGTTAGCGGACACGATAGGTGGCTGGTGTTTCTTTGATGAAAAATACGAAAACCAGCTTGATTTACCTCGTTATGTTGCCCAAGGAGAAGCGACAAGTGCGATATTCGATGCAGATGATCCAAAAATAATGGATATCAATTCTAAAACAGGTCTTTATCCGTTATATTCCTGCTATTCAGTAGAACTTTCCCAATCAGCTAAACTATACGGTCGGATTTTTGCGTGGACGACC
>NZ_CAPAEZ010000055.1:0-17947 GCF_948576815.1 uncultured Allobaculum sp. | reverse complement strand
AAAACTAGAAAGGCAAGGCACTGCTCACTTGTGAAGCTTAAGTGAACAGCATTGAAAGAATGAAGATTTGCGTAAATCCGATTTACCAGGACGGATCCGTCAGATTGTTTGAATTCAGCAGGAACTCGCGTTTCTGCTCATCCTCTTCGATCAGATCGGCAGACGCCCTGACATTCTTTTCTTTGAAACCGTTTATTTGGAAGATTTCAGTGTATCCAGCGTGTCTTTGGATGGCGCTTTGCGCAGTTTCAGCATTGCGTCATTCAGAGCTTTTGCGGGATCATCGAGTCCCTTCTGCGTTGTGGCAGACGATTTTGCGCTGTCTGCTTCTGTCTTCTTCTCTGTGAAAGTTGTTTTGGCGCTTTCGTTATGGAAGCTGGTCAGAGCGTTGAGGATGGATGCGGCTTTATCCGTCGCCATCGTGATCAGCGTTTTGTCGAGCTGCTCTTCCGGATTTGCATCTACCCATTTGGCATGGAGTTCATGATTTGCAGTAACCGGAGCATCCAGATCAAACTTCTGTGTATAGTTCTCGTCTGTATACCAGCCTTCGAGAACTTTTCCTTCAGGTGCAGTAACGGTCGGGATAGTGACTTTTTCGTTATAGCGTACAGGTCGTGCCACAGTCGTATTCGGATCACCCGTATTGAACTTGATCGTATAAATGTTCGACCATTTCGCATAAAGCGTCAGATCAGAATTTACAGGACCTGGTACGTAGCGGTCCCAGCAGGAAGCATCCGTAAACCAGCCGACCAGACGGTATCCTTCGGTTGGATGCGTGGCGTTCGCAGGCGGAGTATACGTGTCGCCTTTCTTAATCTGGACAGGATCGATTGGATTACCCTTTCCGGTATTGAAGGTGACAGTGATTTTTTCCTCATCTACCCATTTGGCATGGAGTTCATGATCTGCAGTAACCGGAGCATCCAGGTCAAATTTCTGCGTGTATTCCTTGTCGGTATACCAGCCTTCGAGGACTTTTCCTTCAGGTGCAGTAACGGTCGGTACAGTGACTTTTTCGTTATAGCGTACAGGTCGTGCGACAGTCGTATCCGGAGCACCCGTATTGAACTTGATCGTATAAATATTTGACCATTTCGCATAAAGCGTCAGATCAGAATTTACAGGACCTGGTACGTAGCGGTCCCAGCAGGAAGCATCCGTAAACCAGCCGACCAGACGGTATCCTTCGGTTGGATGCGTTGCGTTTGCAGGAGGAGTATACGTTTCGCCTTTTTTAATCTGGACAGAATCAATTGGATTGCCCTTTCCGGTATTGAAGGTAATGGTTACTTTCTCTTCAACAGGAGCTTCCCACTTCGCGTAGAGGGTCGTGCTTTCCGTGATCTTATCGGAAGCGAAGTTGAAAGTCTGTGTGAGTGCTTCGTCCTTAAACCAGCCTGCGAACGTATAGCCGTTCTTTGTGGGCGCGGTCGGCGCTTCAATCGTCGTGTGGTAATTGGCTGAAACAGCAGCAACATCCGATCCGCCATTCGATTCGAAGGTGACCGTATACGAGTTGATCGTCCAATGCGCAGTCAGTGTGAGATCTGCAGTAATTAGCGTATTGAAATCGAATGCGGTATCAGAACCAGCCGCAAACCAGCCTGTAAAGGTGTAACCAGTCTTTGTTGGAGCGGTCGGCGCTGTGATCTTCGTATTGTACTCTGCTTTCACCGTTGTCGCTTCAGAACCGTTATCCGCATTCATCGTCACGGTATAGGTGTTAATCGTCCAATGGGCTGTCAGCGTGAGATCCGCAGTAATTGGCGTATTGAAATCAAACGCGGTTTCGGAATCCTCCGCAAACCATCCAGCAAAGGTGCAGCCAGTCTTTGTCGGTTCGGTCGGAGCAGTGATCTTTGTGTTGTAGTCTGCTTTAACGGTTGTCGCTTCAGAACCGTTATCCGCATTCATCGTCACCGTGTAGCTGTTAATCGTCCAGCGTGCCGTCAGCGTAACACTCGTGTCGATTTTCGTTGTGAAATCAAAGGCCGTGTCCGCTTCTGGAGCATACCATCCGTCGAAGGTATAGCCAGTCTTTTCTGGATCAGCAGGTTTATCGACAGGAGTTCCTGGATCAATAGTTTGAGAGGTTGCCGTACCGTCTACATCGAATGTCACGGTAACTTTCTCAACCAGTCCTTCAACAGCCGTATCTAACGCTGCCTTAGCTGCATCCACGCTGTTGTCTCCCGTCTGATAAGCGGCTGGATTTGCAGCAGCAGCTTCCGCTTTTGCGAGTGCGTCCTGCATAGCCTTCCAGGAAGCGGCAGTGTAAGCATCTTCAGATTTTGCTTTTGCTGCTTCAATCGAGGCATTCAAATCCGTCTTATCACTTGGCGAGAAGAATTTTACTTCTGCCACGGTTGCCGTCGTGTTCACAGGCTGAGACTTTCCTCCAGTGGCTTTAATCACCAGATTGACGTAACGAGCGTGAACTGGGGTGAAGTACATGTTGCGGTACTGGTCGCGCGTTTCATTGCTGAAATACGCCTCATTGCCATCGACTGCATGGTCAAACGCATAGGTACCTACGCATATCATTTCTTCCTCAGATTCTCCCGCATATACTTCAACATTAAACAGGTCTCCGTTAATCGGAGAAGTGTACTGTCTGGGCAGGAAGCTGATCGCAAACAGATCTTTCGATTCGCCAAGGTCATAGAACAGGTTTCGATCTTTGGCAACCAGCTCGCTTGTACTGTAATCCGAGTGGTAATAAGACTGCGGATCATTGTCGAGTGTTTCCTCAATTCTGGAATTGCGGCCTTCTGTAGTCGAATTTTTCGTACTCTTAGAAGCAATGCCAGATACGCCTGTGATGGCTACACCAGTTGCATCCGTATCCTGAAGCACGTTGAGAACCGCCTGAACTGCAGCATTAATCTGTTCTACCGTAGAATCCACTGCCTCGTAAACTTCCTGATTGGCGGTAATGGATGTATTGAGAGCCTCATGATCTGCTGCGCTCATCAGATTTCTCTTGAGAACATCTGCTGCCAGATCAAGTGCTTTACCAAGCGGCGCTTTATCGGTTGCTACCCACTTTGCGTACAGTGTCGTCTCTTCTTCGACGGTATCTGTACCGAATACAAATTGGGTTTCGAAGGCTTCATCTTTAAACCAGCCTGCAAATTCGAATCCGCTGCGTGTCGGATTTTCTGGAGCCTCAAAAACTTCCCCTTTTGGAGCATAAACTGGACCCACTGCAGATCCGTCTTTGGAATCAAAGGTAACCTTCACAGCTTCTTTCAGTCCCGCATGGGCCGAATTGAGGGCGCTCAGAGTAGCACCAACTTCAGCAACAGATGCATCTGCCTTATCCAGGATTGCTTTTGCATTATTAAGGGCAGTCGTCAGCGCCGCGAAGGAAGCCTCAGTCCAACTGTGAGCGTCATTAGTCAAAAGAGAGCATTGCGCATATGCAGCCTGAAGATCCGTTTTATCCGCAACAAAAGTTAAGACGTATTCTTCGTTTGCATCGATGTCCGCAAATTCCTTATTCCAGGAAGCGATCATGCCTGCTTCTGCCGTGATGTTGTTGTCTTCAAGTGCTTTTTCAGCAGCTGCCTGAATCTCCGATGCAGATGTGGCTTTCGCATATTCATCGGAAGCAAGGACGTCATTACCATATTTGAACGTGATCGTGTACATCTTCATCGCCTGCTGAGGATCTTTATAGACTTCAGTGATCTGTTCCGGGGTCAAGGCTTTATCGAAAATACGCAGTTCATCTACCGATCCCTGGAAATCGGATTTTCCAAGATAGAATCCCGGGAAAAGAATTTTCCATCCCGGTTGTGCATCGTTCAGCATTTCGCCCTTCTGTTCTCCATCAACATACACTTTCAAATTACCTGCAGTTTCATCATGGACATAGGTAAAATGATTCCATTCGTCCTGATTTAAGAATGGAGTTGTGTTAAGAGTAAGAACGCCGCTAGTTGTCGGATTCACACGAATGCCAAACCCAATGTTTGTTTGACCAAGGCGCAGAGCAAGTTCCGTATTCTCAGTCTTATCCTGCATAATGGAATACGTTCTCAGATCGGAAGTACTTGTCGAATATTCGAGATCGGATTTGGCCCAGAAACTGATGGTCCAGTCGGAATCGTCGGTGATACCGAAAGTCTCTTCGAATTTCAGACCTTTGTTGGGTTCGATATGAATACTCTGGCCATTTTTGCCTTCGTCATCGTAACTGATTCCATCTTTCTCAATCGAAACCCCGTCCCAGTTTCCAACGTGGTCATTCGGGTTTCCGTTAAACGGAAAATATGCGACTGGACTGACAAGAGCAGATTTCCACTGGGCGATAAATGTGGTCGAAGCCATGGCTGTTTGAGGAAGCTCAGCATCCCAGCCGGTAAAGACAAATCCTTCACGGGTGAAAGAAGGAACTTTGTTTTCCCAGACGGACTGAGCAGAATCTTTTTCCACTTTTACTTTTACTGGAGAAGCATCCTCTTCCGTGGTCTTAAAGATAAAGATAACCGCATCTTTCAGTCCCGCTACAGCAGTTGTCAGCGCTTCTTCAGCGGATTTCACTTCATCCACTGTAGGCAGTTCTTTTTCTGTGATTGCTTTAGCAGCATTCATGGCCGTTTTGAACGCAGTATAGGATTCATCTGTATAGATATCCGGAATCTGATCATCCGTACCGAGTTTGTTTTCGTTATCGCTTACCAGTTTTGCCAGATTGATCGTATCCCCTTTGAACTGGGCTGTAAATTCAAGGCGGCTGCGGAAAGGACATCTCCGTCCTGAATGCCCCAGCCGATAAATACACTGCCCTCAGGTCCAGTCGGGATTTCCGCAGGGATATAGCTGCTAAGCTGGCCGCCTTCTACAGCATTCTCTACTGTATAGAAGATCTCGTTTCCGTTTTTAAACGTCAGCGTAAACAGACGCTTCAGTTCAGCAGCTTCTCTTTGCAGATTGGTCAAAGCTTCACTTACTGCTTCTTCGGTAGGCAGCGGAGTTTTGAGTGCCTCTGCGGCAGCTGCAAGCGCGTCGGGGAATCCTTCCCAGGAAGGCGCGCTGTACTGTGCGGACTCGTAATCTTTTACATGATCATAGAACGTATTCAGAGTGGAACGATCCAGTCCATCGTATTTTCCGGATACAGTAACCCAGGCAATGGTCGGCTCTTTTTCTCCAGTCTTTTTGAATACGAGCGTTCCCGTCTGGTCAGTATTCAGATCAATTTCATAACGGAAAGCCTGCGCATTCTCTTCGGTGCTGCTGCAGTCGCCAAGTTCGTATTCCGTTCCGTCTTCCAGACGCCAGTACGCCTTCTGACCGCGCCGGCTGTCCGAATTCCACCAGTATCCATGGGTACCGACCTGAATCGTATGCTTTCCGGCTGGAAGCGTCAGCTTAATCTTTAAATTCTGGGAATCCTCATTCTTCGTTCCAGCCCACCAGCCATAGTCATATGGACTAAGGGAGGAATTGGATCCAGTAATTCCGTAATCGCCGTCGCTGGCGGCAGTGCCTGTGGTTTTTTCACCGATGACGCCCCAGGATTTTCCTTCTTCCCATCCCTGATCTGCGGCTTCTGTATTGAGCAGTCCTGGATAGAGTTTTTTAGCCAGTGTCCAGAGCGGATCATTCTCTGCTGCATTTCCATTGATCAGATATTCAAGATCTGCAGGATACAGCCAGGCTTTCGCAGTAATGGCCCCTTCTGGAAGACCTTCCGCTGCCTCAACGGTTCCAGTTACATCGATTACCGAAAACGGAATCCGACCGTCAAGATCCGGAATCTGCCAGGTTACGTTTCTTTCTACTCCGCCAGCTATAACAGACTGCGGAAGCGCTGAAACGTTTCCTTTCAAACCGCAAAGATCCGAAAGGACATAATCAGTACCTTCTCCATACACTTCAAATTCTGCAATGTTTACATAATCTGCATCGGGGTTCGTTCCTCGTTCATTTTTGTAATATTTGATGTAGCGATAGGATGTAGAAACGCCTTCATTAAACGAAGAAGCGCGTACTTGGGTAATTTTGTTCTGAGCGGGGACTTCCGGAATGGTATAAAGATCCGTCCAGGTCTCTTTATCGTTGCTTCCGGCGATCACGCCATACTGCGTTCTGACGGCATAATTATTGTTGCCTGCGTTGGTGCGCGGGCAGTATCCAATACCGGCGATCGTTTTCTCTTCGCCAAGATCGAATACCATGTAACTGTTCTTCAGGCCGTCAAAAATGGTGCCCATATCGCCATCGATTGCTTTGTCTGCCCCGTTGCCGCTTTCCCAGGACTCTCCTTCTAAATCCACCGTGAGGGGCAGTTTGGTAAGATTCGGCACTGCGACAGGAACTTCGGATAGTGCACCTGGATCTGTTTCTTCAATCGCAAAGACCGGCATAAGGGAAGAAGTAACGCTTCCAAAAGCCATGCATCCGCTGCAGAGAACCTGAAGAAAAATGCGTGAATGTTTTTTCATGTTTTTCCTTTCTATATAGAGCCTTTTTTTCTCTTTTGAATCAGTCTTCTTAGTTGGAAACTGCCCGGAGTTCGCCAGTCTGTCACGAGTGACAATGGAATAGAAGAAGACCGATTCGGCCGCAAAACGCACAACTTATCCTTCGCCTTGCCCTGCGCAGGATGAAATGGCTTCTAGATTCTTTGCGGCGATTCTCCTTTTCAGGAGTCAGGAACTGATCCAGATCCGAAAAGCTTGCCCGGATTTCGGAACAGGACCAGCTGTAATCACGAAAAAGTAATCACTAGTGTAATTGTAATCGTTTACATATCTCGATTGTTTAAATTCTCAAAATTACTAATTTTTGATAATCCGATCTCAAATATGCTAATGCCGCATTTTGCATACAGCGATTCATTCCTTCCCTCAAACCGATTTTGTTCTGGCCGGAGAGTGGATAACTGACCCCCATGGAAAAGCGCCTCTTTATCTTTACGAGATAAGGAGGCGCTTTTCTGGCGAAATCTGCTTCGTTTTTAACTCAGGACGGTTCATCAAAATTCCATCGTCCGCGACAGCTGAAATGCAGGATTGTTCTTGTTTTCCAACGGGGAGATCGGAAAAATCAATAGATACTCTATATAGTATTTCTATATAGGTTCGAGTTCTTTCAAAAGAAAAAGATCGATACCACAAAAGAGCAGCGGCCGTATCGGTTGATTTCCTTAACAGAAAATTAAATGTCAGATCTTGCTGGACGTATGCCATGGAATTTCCACATTTTTCCTGTACTCTATCTAAGAATTCATGAAAGGAGCGAATAATGCTTCAGTGTAAAAATATTGTCAAAGAGTATTACTCCGGCGATGAGATCGTTCATGCGGTCAACGGCTTGAGCGTCACATTCCGGGACAATGAATTCGTCTCCATCCTCGGCCCTTCAGGCTGCGGCAAGACGACATTTCTGAATATCATTGGCGGTCTCGATCAGTACACCAGCGGCGATCTGATCATCAATGGAAAAAGCACGAAGGAATATACAGATAAAGACTGGGACACATACCGAAACCATCGAATCGGATTTATTTTCCAGAGCTACAACCTGATCATGCATCAGAGCGTACTCAAGAACGTCGAAATGTCCCTGACGCTTTCCGGAGTTCCTAAGGAAGAAAGAAAGAAGCGGGCAATCGCTGCGCTTGAAAAAGTCGGTCTGAAAGATCAGATCAACAAGAAGCCGACCCAGATGTCCGGCGGTCAGATGCAGCGTGTCGCAATCGCCCGTGCTCTGGTCAACGATCCGGAAATCGTTCTGGCCGATGAACCGACGGGTGCGCTGGATTCCGAGACTTCTGTGCAGATCATGGAACTGCTTAAGGAAATCGCCAGGGATCGTCTGGTCATCATGGTTACCCATAACCCGGAACTGGCCGAACGCTATTCCACCCGAATTGTCCGCCTTAAGGACGGCAAGATGATTTCCGATTCCATGCCGGTTAAAGAAGTAAAGGAAGAAGCCAAAGAGCAGAAGCTCAAACGGCCAAGCATGTCCTTCTGGACAGCCCTTTCCCTTTCGTTCAACAACCTGATGACCAAAAAAGGCAGAACGCTTCTGACTTCCTTTGCGGGATCCATCGGCATTATCGGAATCGGTCTGATCATGTCCCTTTCCAACGGGGTTCAGGATTATATTACCCGCGTTGAGAACGATACGATGGCGGACTATCCGATTGAGCTGAAAGACAACACGATGGACATGTCGGTCATGATGAGTGCGATGATGGATATGCAGGACGAGACAGAAGCCAGCGAAATGGAAGACGGAAAAATCACGACCTCGAAAATGGTCGAATCCATTCTGGATTCCATTTCTTCATCCAAGACGAACAACCTCGCCGAATTCAAGAAATATCTGGAATCGGATCAGGGGGATGAATTCACATCCACCGCAAAAGCCATTGAATATTCGTACGGCATGGATATGACTGTCTTCAATTCCAATTCGGATTATGGTCTGGTACGCGTATCGCCGAACGAACTGATCGATAAGCTCGGCTTTAGTCAGATGGGCCAGGTTCAGTCCGCGTTTGGGGTAAGTTCGCCGATGAACCAGGAAATCTGGACCCAGATGCCGGATTCCCAGGCTCTGCGCGAAGACAATTACCAGCTGATCGACGGCGCCTGGCCAAAAGACGAAAGTGAAATTCTGCTGGCTGTCGATAAGAACAACGAAATTACCGACTACGCCCTCTACTCTGCCGGTCTGCTTGATCAGGACGAACTGGTGAAAAACTATCAGAACGTTTTAGATGGCAAAACCGACAAGATTGAAGTTTCCGAAACGAAAAACTACACCAACGAAGACTTCATCGGCATGGAGCTTTCCGTCCTGCCAAACTCCGCGCTGTATCAGAAAGTCAACGGTCTCTGGATTGATCAGTCCGACAACGAAGACTTCATCAAGGACGCGCTTAAAAAGGAAGCCAAGTCGGTGAAAATTGTCGGTATCGTGAAACCGGCTGAAAAGACTGTTTCCTCAACCGCATTAGGTGGAATTCTTTACGATTCCTCCCTGCGCAACTGGGCAGCCGACGAAGCGGATGCCTCCGAAATCGTTAAGGAACAGAAAGCCGATCCGAAAATCAACGTCTTTACCGGACGCGAATTTACCAACGGCGAGAAGTTCTCGATGGATCAGCTTACCCCTGAACAGATGATGCAGATGCAGAGCATGCCCCAGGAAGAGCTGCTCAGTTACATCACCACCTATAACAACAACATCAACGCCACCTACGATTCCAACCTTTCGGATCTTGGCGTCATCGATCTCAACGAACCATCCAGCATCAAGCTGTATGCCAGGAGCTTTGATGACAAGGAAAAGCTTGGCGATCTGATCACCGAATACAACAACGTTCAGAACGATGAAGGAAAACCGGAAAACATTATCACGTATACCGATACCGTGGGCGTAATGCTTTCCGGCGTACAGAGGGTCATCAACCTGATTTCCTACGTCTTGATGGGCTTCGTTTCTGTATCGCTGGTCGTATCCTCGATCATGATCGGAATCATTACGTACATTTCCGTTCTCGAACGCATCAAGGAAATCGGCGTTCTCCGTGCCCTGGGTGCTTCCAAACGGGATATTCGAAGAGTATTCAACGCGGAAACCTTTATCATCGGCCTGATTTCCGGTCTGCTTGGAATTGGAATTACTGCACTGCTGGACATTCCAATTTCCATGATCGTCCAGAACCTGACCGGCGTTGCGGGTATTGCCAGTCTCCCGGTTAACGGAGCGGTCATTCTGGTTCTGATCAACCTCGCGCTGACCATGATTGCCGGACTCATTCCTGCCTCGATGGCTTCGCGCAAGAATCCGGTCGAAGCGCTGCGCACCGAATAAACTTCACTGCAGGCGTTCTGGTCAAAACCTGACAATTCTTACGTCCCTTCCCTATCGAATTTCCAGTCGAAGAAAGGGACGTTTTTCTATATCGCCTGCAAAGCTGCTGTCTACGGGTCTGTCCTGTTTTCTTTCAAATTTACGACCCGTGAGCATGAAAAAAGCAGAAAGCATGCGATTATGCTTTCCGCTTACGATCCGGTTTCCTTCACCAATTGGAACTCAGTTTATTCTTCAGTCTCTTTCGGCTTTACGTCGCCTGAGTCAAACATGACCAGGGTTTCTCTTGTGAAGGGGTCTACGAAGGCAAGACGAGTGCCTGTCAGTTCTGCCAGGCGGATCAGGTCATCGCCCGAAAACGCATCCCGGGAATATTTGGTGTTGAGGGCCTGCGGACGGGAAAGACCGAGCGCGTAGGTGTAGTCAACGCTCTTCACACCTTTGAGTGCGAGCAGGCTCTTGATTTTGTTGGTTTTACTCATGAGTGAGTCCTCCTTGAGTTCTAATCGGCTCCAGAAACAATCTGACCATTATTTCATCGTACTGAACTCAATTCAATCTGTTGTGAATAAATTATATAGCAGATCTCATTAATCTTTAACTGATTGTCCTGTAACTATTACAATTATGGATATTTCACATGAAATAGTCGATAAAATTCGAAAATATTCGGAATTTTCGTACCATTCATAAGAATAATGTCGTAATTTAGAAATTTGTAAGCGGTTATTATCTATCAAAGAAGGAATCAATCGAAGAGAATTGTACCCTTTGCCGGTTGTTTTATTTCTTCTCCAATCTAATACGTATTGGTTTTATGAATAATTTCAAATAGTTTTAGAAGTCAAGCCCAAATGATTAGTTGCGTTTTCATCTCCATGTTGACGAAAATGAAAATATGTTTCATTACTTCAACCATAGAATCATCCTGTCAAGACCATAAACGTGTAAACCGAAAAAATCTTCGAATCTTTCAAATAAACTCAATCCTTGTCCTTGTTTCTCCCATGGCGCACTGATCCGCTGCAGCAAAATCCACTCGATCTTTCCCACGTACAATTATTCTCCTCCAATCAGGGGTAAACGGGCAGGCAGAAGGGAATTTTTTGCGGGGATTCTAAAATGGAAGAGTAAGGGGGCATTTTATGAAAATCAACTGGTCCGCCGATCTGATTCATTTTCTTCAGACGGCCTGGATTCCCATTGTGGAAGTGACGGCTGGCATTCTGATCGGACCGCGCGTGAAAAAGATGATCGTGAAAGCCGCAGATAAGTCGCAGGATAAGGGGCTGA
Organism: uncultured Allobaculum sp.; assembly: GCF_948576815.1. Lineage (NCBI taxonomy): Bacteria > Bacillati > Bacillota > Erysipelotrichia > Erysipelotrichales > Erysipelotrichaceae > Allobaculum > uncultured Allobaculum sp. The sequence goes on along the minus strand of NZ_CAPAEZ010000055.1, from coordinate 6,805 downwards.
TGACGTTTCTGGGCTCTACAGCCAATATAGCGATCATCGCTTTATCGTTCATTATGGCTGCCGAAGCTTTAGGTATTAAAGTATCGAGCATTGTCTCGCTCGTATCGGCTTTAGGTCTTGGCGTTGCACTTGCCTTAAAAGGCAATATGGCCAATGTTGCGGGTGGCATTCAGATTCTGGTGACAAAACCGTTTAAAATCGGGGACTACATTCAGGTGGCCGGCCATCGCGGGTATGTCACGACTATTGAACTCATGTTTACAACGATTCGTACCGACAATCAGAAAGAGGCGGTTATCCCGAACGCCACCATTGTAGAAGATACGATCACAAACTATACCAAATATCCATATGTACGTGTAAAAGTACCCTTCTCCGTCGCGGTTGGCAACGATATGACAAAAATCCGCACGGAGGCGCTGGAACTGATGAAGCAGAATACGCTTCTGGAAAAAAGCCAGCCCTGCTACATTACCGTTCGGGAGATTTCTTCCGGCTATGTGACCATGGAAGCCATTGGCTACGTCCAGGTAAAGGACCATGAACTTTGCAGCCATCAGCTGGCTGAAACGTTTGCGCTCAATCTTTCGATCTATAAGCCGCAGCCCGCTTCCATAGAAGAAGTCGAACTCGTTCACAAAGAGAAAGAGACGGAAGAACAAAGCGATAAGACCGATTCCAAAGCAAGTGAAACCTTCAGTCCAGAAACGCAATTCGAAACGCGTCCAGAGCTGCATCCAGAGACAGTATCTTACGCGACTGTAGAAAAGAAGGCATCTTCTGCATCCTCCTCTTCTTCTGCCGCTGCAGTCTCCTGCAGCGGCGCGCCCATTGGCCAGTCCGCTGCTTCTCTGAAATCAGGCAAATCAAAGTCAGGCAGCAAATCGCAAAATGGATCGGGGCCCTCTTCCTCTTTGTCCGCAGCCGGAAGCAGCTCCAGCGACGAAACGAAACCCGGCAACTGAACCGATCGGCCAAACGAACTGAACCGATCTTTTCTCCAATATAACCGCTTAACCCTCTTCGAAATTCAGGAAGAGGGTTAATTTTTTTGGCAAAAAGAAAAGACTCCGCCTTCTTAGCCGGGATGATTCCGGAATCGAACAGGAGTCCTGATGCGTGAGCCATTGCGCTCGCGCGCCGACTCGTGAGGGATAATGGGCAGAAGAATGAGGGACTTCTTCTATCCGGTCTGTAACAGCGCCGCAAAGTGGTCAGCCATTGCGGCCAGATTTTCATCTGTTCTGTTTACGTGTTTCATTGTAAAAAGAAGCCGTATGCATGCCAATTTGAACGCTTGAATCGTTTTGGGCAGTCCATAAAAAAACAGGGAGGACTCCCTGCTTTTTATAGATCATTTGTGATGGAGAAATCTCTGGACTTAGTAGTCGACTTTGAGAATCTGTCGATAGCCTAAAGACGGCGAATTGATATTGACGGTAATTCCATTGTGGAGTTTGGACGCGAAATCTGGAACGGAATCCGGCGCTTCAAAGAGAATCGAAGCAGAAACTTCCTGCTGCGGTCCGAGATAGAACAGCTCATAGCCGTACGCCTGTGCGCGAATGCTTTCGGTTTTTGCCGGCAGACCTTTATCGGTAAACGCGTACTGTTCGATCTGCTCCTGACTCATTGCCCGGAGCTCGTCGGCGTTGGCCATACCGGAGAAATCGTAGCCGTCGATCGTGCAGATCGGGGAAAGATACGGAACAACCAGGCGCTGATCCGTTTTATTGCGGTAGTTAATTTTCAGGCCTTCGATGATCGACTTTCCGTTTTCATAACGATAGGAAAGCTGTGATGCATCCACATCAAATTCGTAATATTCATCTTCATAAATCGTGAATTTCTTTTCATCGGAATTCTTGATTTTGGAATCATCGATTTTACGGATGCTTGTGGACGAGAACGAAAGGAAAGTATCATCCTTTTCGATGTAAAGACCAAGGTTTCGATCTGACGTTTTGGGAACGCCGATATAGCCGTAAATGTACGTCGACAGGCCTGGCTGAACATCGTTGGTAACGATCGTCTTGAACTGATCGATCGGATTGATCGTTTTGAAGTCATTGCTGTTTTTCGCCCGCAGCGAATACACCAGGTTGCTCATGTGATAGACGGAATCGGAATTATTGTCTACGCCGGCCAGAAAGTAGAAAAAGACTGTATTGGCCGACTTGTTATCGACTTCTAGCACATCTACCATGGAAAGGGTTACCCCCTCCTGAAGCTGTGCGCTCGAAGCGCCCTGTTCCTTCGAACAGGCTGCCGCGCTGTAAGCCAGTAAAAAAGCCATCAGCAGTTTTATCCATTTTTTCATAAAAATCACCATCCGTATTGTAAGGGTTCCTGTCATTGGGCTCAACCGCACCGGGTTTTATAACACAATTGTACACATTATCCTGCTCTTTCTTCCCACACCCGAAGGTCTTATGGCAGCCTGAAGGCGGGTTTCGTGACTTTTTCAGAATTTCTTTCCCGATTCAAAGACGCTTCCTTTTTCCCATTCGATGCGATTTTTGGGGGAAAGACGACAAGAAAGGGGTATTTCCTTTCCAGAATCCCAACGTCTTTCAGGGGAATTGTGCCGCTCTCTATCAAAACCAGCCGGCCCTTGTTTAGATTTTTGATAAACTGAGACTATGACTGACAACGAATCAAAAGAAAAGCTCGATCAGATCGCCCGCAATCTGGCGACCTATCAGGGACCGCGCTTTGCCGAATTCCCGAATGTACCGCTGTACATGGATCAGGTCGTGGAACTGCTCAACCGCTGGCTCGATCCGCTCTATTTCAACCAGAAGCCGGGATGCATCACTTCCAGCATGATCAATAATTACGTGAAAAACTCCATCGTTCATCCCCCGCTGAAAAAACGCTACAAAGCGTATCATCTGGCCTATCTGTATGTAGTCATGATTCTCAAGCAGTGCTTTACGCTGCAGGAGATCGCCTCCCTGATTACGATTTATACCGAAATTAGTTCAAGCGACCGCTTCTCTCATGACTTTGACTGTTTCGTGCGCGTCTTTGAAATCCTTCTGCACAATGTGATGGAGGGCGGCGATACGGCCGTGGTAATTTTCGATGAGCCTTCCTGGCAGCAGACGCTCATGGTGGATGTGATCCGCGCGGCGGTATGCCGGCTGTACGGAACGTATCAGATTTACCGCTTCAATATGGAAAACGAGGAGAATCCATCCAAATAGGGCGCCGGTCCGTATACAGACTTCCAATCGCCCCGTTCCTATTTATCGGCTATACAAAAAGCTGTGTCCTCTCATCACAGCTTTCCAGAGAATCGGCTGGCAGATCTGCCTGCAGCCGGCATTTGGAAAGCCAAAATGGATAAGAACACAGCTTTTATTATGGATATCGAAAAAATGAGGACTGGCTTTTCTACGCTCTGGATCGGAGCTATGCGTCCAGTTCCTGCAGACCGAATCGGTCGAGCAGAGCTTTTCGGGCTTCCGCTTCCCAGGGATTATCGAGCTCAGCCAGATCGCTGAGGGTAAATCCTGGATGGGTTCGGGCAATCGCTTTGGCCAGAACAAAATCGGCGAGCCGGCCGTTTTTGGGCAGAAGCGGACCGTGCAGATACGTTCCGAGAATTCGGCCGTCGTAATAGCCTTCAAAGCCCGCATTGAACGCATTGCCGCTTCCCTTTACAACTTTGCCTAATGGGGAGGTGACATTCAGGGTCTGGCCGCCGTGATTTTCAAATCCGATCAGACGCAGTGTCTGTCCATCGAGATCGGCATCGATCACGATATTGCCGATGCAGCGGCTCTTCCCTTTTCCGGTTTCTGTATACAGATCGAGAATCTGCAGACCGGGAATCTTATTGTGATCGGCGGTCTCATAATACTGACCAAACAGCTGGTAGCCGCCGCAGATCAGAAGGAAAAAGGTACCGCCATCAAGTGCTTTTAAAATGTTTTCCTTCCGCGCCAGCAAATCCGGAATCAGCGCCATCTGCTCCCTGTCTGCGCCGCCGCCCATGAAGACCAGATCAAACGCGGATAAATCCGCTTTTTGACCAATCCCGACGGTCGTTACCTCGAGATCGATGCCGCGCGATTTTGCGCGGCTCTGCAGGGTCATGATATTGCCCTTGTCTCCATACAGGTCCATGATGTCGTGATACATCCATGCGCATTTCAGTTTCATAGCGACATCTCCTTTTCAATGGCTTTGCGGCTTTCGAGCAGTGCCGTATACGTGGCCATGACGTACACCACATCCGCTGCCTGCAGTCCCTGCGCTGCGGCCTGTTCGAGATTGTGCTCGATCGACATGTCTCCGGTATAGCCGCCAAAGTACATGCGCAGCGCCATATCCCCTGCACGAAGTCCGGTGCAGATTACTTTTTTCGTCTGATCGTTCATGAACTTTTCAAACTGGGTGTCGTAAATCCAGGAAACGTCGGTGCCATCCTGTTCCCGGTCGTTTAAGACGATAACGATGGATTTCTCACGGTCGTCTTTTTCGATGACCTTCATGACTTCGTTGGCTCCGGTCGGGTTTTTGACCAGGTTCAGAATGACGCTCTTGCCGTTCTTTTCGAATTTTTCATTCCGTCCAGCCGGTTGCGGAGCGCTTCTGGCCATGGCATCAAACGCATCAGCACTTACGCCAAACGCCTGACTGGCCGCCAGTACGCCGGCATAGTTGTACATCGAATACAGGCCCTCGTACGGTCCTTTGTGTTTCTTGTTTTCAAACACAAAAGACTGATCGTCCAGATTGATATCTTGCAGTTCGACATCGAGCTCTGGCGTTTTAAAGCCGCACTTTGGACAGTGAAATGAGCCGATATGGGAATACTGATAAAAATCGTATTCGAGACGCTCGCCGCAGACCGGGCAGAATTTGCCTTCGCTCGCTTCGTTTGTCGTCTTTTTGGAATAGGCGTTTTCGGCCAGACCAAAATAGACGGCTTTGGCTTTCGGAGCCTTGAGCGCGAGACGGACAGTATTCGGGTCATTGCCGTTTAAAACGAGCAGGCCCTGGTATTCGGGAAGAACGCCTTCAATCGAATCAATCAGCTGCTCCATTTCTCTGGCGCGATCGAGCTGGTCGCGAAAGAAGTTATTGACGACCAGCGCTTTTACCGGAAGGACCGGGAGAACGTGGCGGATATTGAGTTCATCCACTTCCAGAACGACAGCATCCGCATCGATTTCCCCGTTCATTTTCGCCGCCTGCAAAAGTGCCGAAGTAATGCCGGCTTTCAGGTTGTCGCCCTTGCGGTTGGTGACGACTTTGCGCCCGGCTTTTTCAAAGACGGACGATAACATGTTCGCCGTCGAGGTTTTTCCATTCGTGCCGGTCACAAGAATGACCGGTCCGCGAAACTTCAGTCTGGAAAGCGAGTTCGGATCGATTTTCAGTGCGATCGATCCCGGCATGGATCCACCCCGTCCAATCAGAGACAGCAGTCCGGCCGACGTCTTCGCTCCCAGAATGGAGAGTCTGCTCATACGTGTTCAGCTCCTTTATAAAAATCCTCTTGCATTAGACCGCTTTTGGGGCAGGTCTGCAGGAATAGAGGATGGATAGAATTTTACATCAATTTCCAGATTCGTTTTGCGAATAGGGTTTCCTCTATTTTACCGGATCTTCCTGCAGGAACGCTTCAATCTTTGCCGCGTCCGCAACGCCTTCTTTATAGAGAGCGTCGATGGCTTCCGGTGTTCCCATAAGAGACTCTACATGATGGAGCGTTTTGGGAGAAAGGATGAGCGCTTTCCCCTGCTCTTCCAGCTCTCTGGCTTTTCGCATCGACGCATTATTGACGTGCGGACGCTTCTTGAGCGCATCAAGCACAGCGGGAAAATGCGTTCCATAGCGGGTGTAAGCCAGAAGACGATTCATTGGGCTTTCCGATTCGTCTTCTTCGATATTGGACGCTTTGCGCGGAAGCAGAATGACGATCTTCTCTGCCCCCATTTCCAGCGCCTTATCGACTGGAATCGGATCCGAAACGGTACCGTCACAACACGGAACGCCAAAGGCTGTATAGGCATGACAGATCAGCGGGACAGCGCAGGACGCCTTGAAAATGGAATACTCATCCTGCGTAAGGTGTTTCTTTGTAAAGTATGCTGGCCGCCCGCTCAGCGCGTTCGTCGCTACGGTAATCAGTTTGGCGGGATTTTGAAGAAGAGCCGGCGCATCGAGCGGATATTCGCCGTCGGAATTGCTTAAGTCCGAATAGATGTAGTCCAGATCAAAAAACGATTTTCGAAAAATGAAGTTTTGCAGGGAAGCATATTCTTTTCGAAACGAATAGTCGTGATAGTACGTGTACGTTCGTGTTTTCTGTCCGGCAATATAAGTCGCCAGGTTGGCTGCGCCGGCGGAAACGCCGATGTTCAGCTCGGCCATGATTCCGCGATCAAGAAGACCGTCCAGAACGCCGGCAGCATACACACCGCGCAGTCCTCCGCCCACATCAATCAGGCAAAGGCCTTTACAGAGGGTGTATTCCGGCAATTTTGAAGGGATAGCAGGGGTAGGATGAAACGATTGCATGTACGCTCCTTTGAAATGAGTCTGCTTTTTTCTCACGCAGCCGCTTTTCAAAAAGAAAGTCCTCTGCCGGCTCAGCCTAAGCCCCTTTCGTTGGGCTGCCACGATTTTCGGGACAAAAAGAAAAGAGCCCTGCAGGCGGGTGCGTGAAAAGAGTACGGGATGGAAAAAGCACTGCCTTTCTTGTTCGTTTTCTATAGTAACAGGATAGTCGAGTGTCGTAAGCGTCAAATAAAAGACGGGTATTTTCTCGACCGCCTCCTTGGGATAA
>NZ_CAPAEZ010000054.1:0-17970 GCF_948576815.1 uncultured Allobaculum sp. | reverse complement strand
AACTAGAAAGGCAAGGCACTGCTCACTTGTGAAGCTTAAGTGAACAGCATTGTGCGCCGACCACAAAAAATTCTCTCGTGTTTACCGGCGCAGGGGACAATCTTCTGCACGATCGTCTGTACACCACATTTGAAGAAAAATACGGAAACCGCCAATTTCTGAAACAGTACGATGCGCTCGTTCCGTATCTGGAAAAAAGCAATCTCAACTACATCAATCTGGAGACGCTTCTGGCCGGCGACGCCTACGGGTTCAGCGGGTATCCAGCGTTTAACGGTCCAAGCGAATACTTTGACGCGCTGGCGAAAGCCGGTTTCAACTGGATTTCCGCTGCGTCCAACCACACCCTCGACATGGGCGATCAGGCGGTAAAGGATGAACTCGCCTACGCCAGAGAACATGTCCCCAATGTCAGCGTCACCGGCATTCACGATTCGCAGGAAAATGCGGACACCCCGGTTGTACGCGAAATTAACGGGATCAAAGTCGGTCTGGCTACATTTACCTTCGGTCAGAACGCCAACGCGTGGCCGGCAGACGGCTGGCTGATCGACGCCTATCGGAATCCGGATTATTCCATTAACTACGATCTGCTTGATGCGCGGCTGGACGCGCTCAACGCAGCCAGCGACGTTCAGATTATTTCCGTTCACTGGGGAACGGAATACGAAACCGTTCCGAATGAAGAACAGAAAACGCTGGCGGCTTACTTCCATTCCAAAGGTGTAGAAGCGGTCATCGGAACTCATCCCCATGTGATTCAGCCTGTGGAAATGATTCATGACGAAAATCAGGAAACCCTCGTCTACTATTCGCTGGGCAACCTGCTTTCCGGTCAGGATACCAATGACCGAATGGTCGGCGGCATGGCCAGTTTCCAGCTCAATTACGATCCAGAAACCCAGAAAGCTTCGTTTGAAGACGTTCGCTTTATTCCGACCGTTACCCTCATCAACGACGCTGCCGATGAATTTGGTGTTACCGTCTACGACGATTACACCGATGAGCAGGGTGCAACGCATTACATCACGACTCAGAAAGGTCTGGATATGTCCAAAGCCTGGATTACGGACTACGTTCACTCGGTAATGGGCGAATCGACTGAAGACTATACCATCTGCATCGATACGGATCCTGCATGGAGTTCCGAACAGAAAAGTTCCGGGCAATAAGCCCGGCTTTTCACTCTCTGCAGGCCAAACCTGCTGCTATTGATGAATCCATCAAAGGAAAATCCAAACCATTTAAAACGCACAACCCTTAGAAAGTGAGAAAGCCGCTATGCCCGAAACCCGACCAACTCCCGCTAAAAAGAACGCTTCTCCTTCTCCTGCAAAAGCTGCCGGAGCACCTAAAGCGAAAAAGACACAAAAGAAGAAAAAACTCAGAACGGATCGCATTCTGATTCTCGTACTGGCCGCCTGCGTGCTTGTCGGCCTTTGCGGTTGGGGAATTTATGCCCTGACCAGAACGTTCTCTGGACAGGACCAGGAAACCGAACAGCAGCTCCCTGCGGTTTCTGCGGAAGAAATTGAAGCGATTCAAAAGCCAGAAGCCATTTCTCAGGAAACGTTTGATGCGCTCAAAACGCAGGCGCTATCGGATCCTGAGTCCCTGCCTTCCCGCCATGCCGCAAATCTGCTGGGTCATATTGAGGAATACGACGAAGACATTCTCGCCTTCTATTTGCGCGATGATGACCGCTATGAATTCGTAAGCCAGTGGCCAGACCGGGAAAACCTGCAGACTCCTGTGGCATCCCTTGAAGAAAGCCTTGAGACGGTTCCCGCCCTTTTACAGTGGGATCTGCGCTGGGGCTATCAGCCGTATGGCGATTCCATGATTTATGCGGCCGGCTGCGCGCCGACGACGATGTCGATGGTCGCTTCCTATCTCAATCAGGACGAGACGCTGACCCCAAGAAAAATTGCGGACTGGGCGGATGCGAGCGGTCAGTATTCGCCCGGTCAGGGCACGCTGTACACGTTCTTTACCGATGCGGCTGCCGAGTATGGACTGAACGTAGAATCCATTCCGGTGGATTCGGCTTCCATTGAAGACGCAGCGGCGCAGGGAAAAATCATGATTTTCCATCTGCTTCCCGGAACGTTTACCACGTTTGGACATTTTGTGGTCGTACCGGGCGTCGAAAACGGACGGCTGAAAATCAACGATCCCAATTCCATCGAACGCTCTTCCCACCTCTGGGATTACAGCCAGGTACTTCCGGAAACGGCGGCAATCTGGGCGTATTCCAAAGCGGAGTAGACACAACGAAAGACAGAGCGGCAGCACAAAGATAAACGAAAACGGTCTCTGCAGAGCCCGGGCGAGTGATCGCCATGGCCTGCAGGGACCGTTTCTCTTTTTGAAATGCGGTGTGACGAAACGAAAAACTTTAAAGCGCTTTTCGTAAAAATGACTTCGGATGGAAATTAGAAAACAGGGAAGTCTGCCTAAAGAAGCATGACGAGCGTACCGACGGTCAGAAGAAGCAGACCGGCCAGCGCTTTTTTGGAAAGCCGCTCATGAAAGACAATCCACGAAAAGAGGACGGTAACGAGAATGGACAGCTTGTCGATTGGAATGACAACGCTGGCCTGTCCCTGCTGCAAAGCGGCGTAAAAGCACAGCCAGCTTGCGCCGGTGGCCACGCCGGAAAGGCAGATGAAAAACAGTTCCTTTCTGGAAATATGGCGCAGGGTGTTCTGCTTTTTCGTCACGAAGACCATGACCCATGCCATGATCAGAACGACAATCGTTCGAATGGCGGTACCAAGATTGGAATCTACGTTTTCAATGCCGGCCTTGCCTAGAATCGATGTCAAAGAGGCGAAAACCGCCGAGGCGATCGCGTAAAGCAGCCAGCTTTTGGACGTACTGCTCTCTTTCTTGTTTGCGGTGTTTTTCTGCGGGGAAGCCCTGGCTTTTTTTCGACGCGCCAGATACTGGGCGAGCGGATCGGGATCGAGCATCATCCACGTTCCCGCCATAATCAGAACTGTACCGAGAATCTTATAGCCGGAAACCGTTTCGTGAAGGAGCAGAAACGAAAGAAGAATGGTCAGAACGACGCTCAGCTTATCGACTGCGGCAACCTGAGAAACCGGTCCGGTGGACAGCGCCTTAAAGTAGCAGAGCCAGCTGGCGCCGGTCGCCAGACCGGAAAGGACAAGAAACAGCAGGCTTTTCGGGCTGATCGAAGAAATCTGGCCGCCGACATGCGTGATCCAGACGATCAGCCAGGTAAACAGTAAAACAACAATGGTGCGTATGGCCGTAGCCGTAGTGGAGTCCGTCCGTCGAATGCCGAGCTTGGCCAGAATAGCCGTTACGCCCGCAAAGAAGGCGGAGCCAAACGCGTAAAGAACCCACATGATGATCACCTCGGCTCCATTTTAGGTCTGTTTCCTTTGCGGTGACGTCCGACAAACCGGAATCCGGCCAAACTCCTGGATTTTGACCGAGGAGCTCTGGCCGAATGAGAAGAAAGGATTATTCTGTTAATGAGGAGGTACGAAGCTGTCTAAAAAATAAAGCGTCTGGGACAAGCTTCCTGTACAATCATCTTCATAGCCAGAAGAAGGGAGAGTGCCGCAGAAACCTGTCGGCCTCAAGGGGAAAAGAGTATGAAGCAGACTCGAAAAGCAATTCAGGACGCGTATATCGCACTGTGTGAAAAGAAGCCTGCAGATAAGATCACGGTCAAGGAAATCGTGGAAATCTGCGGAATTAACCGGAACTCTTTTTATTACCATTTTGAAGATCTTCCCAGTCTGACCGTGTCTATCATGGAAGACCAGATCCGCCAGGCTATGTATGCGCCGGAGGTGGAAAGTCTTCAGGAAGGATTTCTGCGCTGCGCGCAGTGTTTTCAGGACAATATCGCCTTTTACCGGAATGTCTACTACTCCAAAAACCGTGAAGTGCTCGATTATCAGATCCGCTGTCTGATCGATGAAATGCTTGGACGGCTTCTGAACCACAGCCTGTTCGTGCATTACGATATCAGCGAGGAAGATCAGGAAATCATCACTTCCGTTTACCGTATGGAAATGCTGGGGCTGCTGTTTGGCTGGCTTCAGGAAGGCATGAAATACGATCTGCCCACCCGCTATCGCCGCGTATTTGAACTGCGCCGCGGGACCGCGGAAATGATGGCCCGGCGCGCCGACCGCTCCGGCCGCTGCGCGCACTGATCCACAAAAAAGAAATCGCGTCCTCCATAAGAAATCCAGGAGGCGGCAGCCAGTGACAGGCTGCCACCTCCTTTGTCATACTGGTGGGCAAAAAGCTGCAGATCTGCCCAGTCCGTTTTTCGGTGAAAGAAAAATTCAGAGCTTTTCGCCTGCTGCGCTTGCCTCTCCCGTCTGGGGAGGGATTACACTGAAGACGCTTACGCAAAGGAGCGATGCATGATCTCGATTGGAAAAATGCCACAGGCTTGTCCGATGAGCGTCAAAACGCTGCGCTGGTATGACCAGATTGGCCCGCTTCACCCGGAATATGTTGATGAGAAAACTGGGTTTCGCTGCTGTGCGCCCGAACAGATTGAGCAGATTCTGCTCATACGGCGCTATAAGCGCTTCGGCTTTTCGCTGCAGGAAATCGGCGAACTTCTGCAGGCGTCTCAAACACAGATTCAAAAGGCGCCTACCCATAAGCTTGAAGAGATGCAGATCCAGATCGAAAGCCAGCGCCAGAGACAGGAAGAAATTCGACAGATTCTTTCGGACAGGCCGGAAAGGATTTTTATGAACCGTACAACTGAACTGGTAAAAACCGAAAAGACACCGGTCTATGCACTCCATGCCGTTACGTCGATTGCTGAATACGGCGGACTGATGAGCCGCCTTTTTGAAGAAGCGGACAAAAAACAGCTCCGTCTGTGCGGCGCGCCGGGAACCCGGTATCTCGATCAGGACTTTAATCCGGAAAAAACGGAACTGGAAGTCTTCTTCCCCGTCTGCCCTGCCGGGCAGGCAAACGGGGAGATCGGCGGTGATTTGTGCGTTCGCGTTCTCCATACGGGAAACTACAGTACGCTCAGCGAATCGTATGGAGCGGCGCTGAAATGGATCGAAGAAAACGGCTATGCGATCGTCAATGCTCCCTATGAACTGTATTTGAGCGATCCTCGCACGGATCCAGATCCTGCAGACTGGAAAACCGAAATTTTTTCCGGTCACTCCAAAGTCGTAAGCGGACGCTCAACGGGATTTTGCCGGGCAACTCAGCCGGCTATGACAAAGTCGGAAAAGCAATCTTCCAGAAATCTATAGAATTACACGTCATAGAATGAAAAAAGAAGAGGTCTTTGCGAAATGCATCCAGAACGATCGGACCCATGTCCGATCGCATATCCGGCTTTCGTAAAGCCTCTTTTTGCGTTTAACAAATTTCTGTTTTCCAAAAGCAGCAAAGGATTTACTTCGCAGTTGACGGTTTTTCCTTTGAGGAGTCGATGTAAATCCAGGAAAAATGTTCGCCGCAGTTTCGACCGTCGCGCCGATAGGAAAAACATTCTGGGGACGTTTTCGTATCGGTCGAACTGAGGTGAATGTTCTCTGCGGGAATTCCGTATTTCTGGAGCATGTGGATCTGCAGCGCCTGATGATCGATCAGAAAACGGCCGTTTTCCTGCGGAAAGATGACATCGCTTAAATCGAGATCGTATTCTTTCGCCATTTTTTCAAACGCTTCGACGACATCTTCCTGCACTTCAAAGGAATCTTTCATCAGCGAAGGCGAAAAGCGAACCTGAAGCGTAGCGGGATGGAGCAGTCCATCCTTTTTTAACGCCTCGAGAAGGTGAATCAGAATCGCCTGAGCCGTTCCGCGCCAGCCGGAATGGACAGCTGCGACGAAGGGCACGGCGGGATCGTAAAGAAGAATGCCAAGGCAGTCGGCCGTAAAGACGCCGATGAGCACGTCTGGATCGGTCGTATACAGACCGTCGGTTTCCAGAATGGAACTTTCTGCTTCCAGCGCACCGCGGCCGCGATCCTGCGCAGAAACGCGAATAACTCGGCCTGTATGTTTCTGCCAGGCGAGCACCCAGTGATCAAGAGGAAGGGTATCCTGAGCGAGCAGCACTCTCGCATTTAAAACGTCTTCGGGATTGTCGCAAATATGGAGGGCGAGACTGCCGCGCTCCGGGACTTCGGGCGTTTGGAGTGTATAACCGCCATGGATGGCGGAACATGAAAATGGTTCAAGATTCAGATGATTTCTGTTCATGAATTCAGTATATAGCGTCGGTAATCCGACAGGCATTTGAATAGGCAAAGGGTAACGGTACTGTCAGAATATTCATAGATAGCACTTGAGGCTTGCATCTGCCAAAACCTGTGCTATCATTATTAGCAGTTGAACAGATTGAGTGCCAAATATGAGATTGGAGTGGGAATCATGGATCTGACACAACGACAGAAAGCCATTCTCAAAGCGCTGGTCGAACAGTTCACGTACACCGCTGAACCGGTCGGTTCCAAGACTCTGATGTCTCTTCTCGATTTCTCGGTCTCCTCAGCTACGATTCGAAATGAACTCGCGCTGCTTGAAAAAGAGGGTCTTCTTGAGAAAACACATCTTTCAAGCGGCAGAATTCCGGCACCGAAAGGTTATCGCTATTATGTAGAAAACCTGATGGAAATTTCGCTCGATCCGCAGATGGAAGAAGCTTTACGAAAAGTCTTTTCGAAGCGGCAGGGGTCCCTCGAAGATGTAACGCGCATCAGCGCATCGATCCTCGCGGACATGACCCATCTGACGTCGATGGTCATCGAACCGGCTGCCCATGAGCAGACGCTCATCCAGCTGTCTCTGATCCCAATCAGCGAAAAACAGGCCGTAGCCGTGGTCATCACGAACACCGGCCATACTGAACATCGGATTTTCCATTTCGATGGCGACGTATCGCTTGAAGATCTCAAGCGGTGTACCGCGCTTCTCAATGAGAGGCTGACCGGTACGCCAATCAGTGAACTGACAAAACGCTTTGAATCGATTCGACCGGAGTTTTCCGCCATGGTCGGAAGAAGCGAAGTCCTCTTCGAGGCATTTGCTTCCGCCGTCATGGGATTTACCCATTCAAACTCCACCGTCTGCGGAAGAGCGAACATGCTCGCCCAGCCGGAATTCCAGAATATGCCAAAGCTCGAAGAGCTGATGCGGATTCTGGAAAATGAGCATCTGTTTCATGAATGGGCCGGCGATCCGGACAATGTGCAGACGGTCATCTCGCCAAGAAACAAGCTGATTCAGATTGGCGACTGTTCCATCGTCACGTCCGCCTTTGACGCGGGCAAGGACGAGCAGGGACAGCTGATGGTCATCGGCCCGAACCGAATGCCGTATTCAAAAGTAATCGCTCTGATGGACTGTCTGTCCGAATTCATTGAAAAACGATTCGGACCCGGACAAAAAGGAGGAGGACAGGATGAGTAAAAATCAGTCAAAGAAACCGCAGAACAAGCCGGTACAGCCTGAAGTCCAGGAAGAAAAAGACCTGGAACCGACTGAAGCCGCCCAGCCCGATGTGGAAGCCGAAGCGGTTTCGGACGATCCGATCGATAGCCTGAACAAGGAAATCGATTCGCTTCAGCAGGAACTTGTCGACAGTAAAAACGCTCTGCTTCGTGCATACGCGGATACCGACAATACCCGCAAGCGTCTGCTTCGGGAAACCGAACAGGCAAAGAAATACCGATTCCAGTCGGCAGCTCTCGAGCTGCTCCCGATTCTCGATAACCTGAACCGGGCTCTGGACGTAGAACCTTCAAACCCCGAAATGGAAAACTTCCTCAAGGGATTTGACATGATCCGGACGCAGTTTATCAACGCCCTGACCAATGAAGGTGTTACGGAAATTAACGCCGAGAGCCAGCCCTTTGACCCGAACCTGATGCAGGCTCTGCAGACAGAGAAAAAAGAAGGCGTCGAACCGGGCCAGGTTATTGAAGTACTTCAGAAAGGCTACAAACTCAAGGACCGCCTGCTGCGGCCCGCGCTCGTTAAAGTGAGCGAATAAGGAGGAACATATATATGAGCAAGATTATTGGTATTGACCTTGGTACAACCAACAGCTGCGTAGCAGTCATGGAAGGCGGCGAGCCAAAAGTAATTCCAAACCCGGAAGGAAACCGCACAACTCCGTCTGTCGTTGCCTTTAAGGACGACGAACGTATCATCGGTGATTCCGCAAAACGTCAGGCGATCACCAACCCGAACGTTATCGCTTCGATTAAACGTAAAATGGGTACTTCCGAAAAAGTAAATATCGACGGCAAGGAATACACCCCTCAGGAAGTTTCCGCCATGATCCTGCAGTACCTGAAAACGTATGCAGAAGAATACCTTGGCGAACCGGTAAAACAGGCTGTCATTACCGTTCCGGCTTACTTTAACGACGCACAGCGTCAGGCAACCAAAGATGCCGGCACCATCGCCGGTCTGGAAGTTGAACGTATTATCAACGAACCGACCGCAGCAGCTCTTGCCTACGGTATCGACAAAGATAAAAAAGAACGCAACATCCTCGTATACGACCTCGGCGGCGGTACATTCGATGTCTCCATCCTGAACATCTTCGAAGGTGCATTCCAGGTTCTGGCTACCAACGGGGATACCCACCTGGGCGGCGATGACTTCGATAACGTAATCGCTGACTGGATGGTTGAACAGTTCAAGAAAGACAACGGCATTGACCTGCGTCAGGACAAACTGGCTATGCAGCGTATTAAAGATGCCGCAGAAAAAGCGAAGAAAGACCTGTCCTCCACAATGCAGGCAGCCATTTCTCTGCCGTTCCTGTCCGCTGGTCCTGCCGGCCCAATCCACTTTGACGCTACGCTGACCCGCGCAAAATTCAACGAAATGACTAAAGACCTCGTTGAACGCACAATCACCCCGATTAACAACGCGCTGAAAGACGCTGACCTGACTACATCCGAAATCGATGAAGTTCTGCTGATTGGCGGATCCACACGTATCCCGGCTGTTCAGGAAGCCGTTAAGAAAGCTACTGGCAAAGAACCGAACAAGTCCGTTAACCCGGATGAAGCCGTTGCCATCGGTGCCGCTATTCAGGGTTCCGTTATCGCCGGCGATCTGAAAGACGTTGTACTGCTCGACGTTACTCCGCTGACGCTGGGTATTGAAACGGCCGGCGGCGTTATGACTCCGCTGATCACCCGCAACACTACCATTCCTACACACAAATCCCAGATCTTCTCGACCGCTGCGGACAACCAGCCTGCTGTTGACATCAAAGTCCTCCAGGGTGAACGTCCAATGGCTGCCGACAACAAGGAACTCGGCAACTTCCAACTGAGCGGAATCGCTCCGGCTCGCCGCGGCGTACCTCAGATCGAAGTTTCCTTCGATATCGACTCCAACGGTATCGTTAACGTAACCGCAAAGGATAAAGCGTCCGGCAAGGAACAGAAGATCGTCATCCAGAACTCCAATGGTCTGAGTGAAGAAGAAATCGACCGCATGGTTAAGGATGCGGAAGCCAACAAGGCAGCCGACGAAAAGCGTAAAGCGGAAGTCGAAACCCGTAACAAAGCCGACGGCTTCATTGCCCAGATCGACGCCATGCTCGAAGACGACAAGGATAAGATCCCGGAAAAAGAAGCCGGCGAACTGAAGAACCTGCGCGACGACCTGCAGAAAGCCCTCGACGAAAACGACATGACCAAAGTCGAAACTCTGCTCAGTCAGCTCGAAAAGGCAGCTCAGGCAGCCAGCCAGGCGATGTATCAGCAGCAGGCCAGCGCTTCCCAGAACACCCAGTCTTCTGACGGAAACACCGGCAGCTCCGATGATGATGTCGTAGACGCTGAGTTTACGGAAAAGAAATAAGCTGTTAAGCTTCGTTAGTATTCAAAGACTGCAGGATTTTCCTGCAGCCTTTTTTCAAGAGAAAGAGAGACAGTCTTTCAAGTCGAAAAACAGCGCGCACACGCTGGCTGTCGCTTTTTCTTACAAATGCAGAGGATTTGAAAGCGAATCGTCTGCGGCAGGCACAATGAATCGCGGACGATGCACACGCCCGTTAAAATCAGACTGCAAACCAGAACGAAACCAAAATCGCAGACCGAAGGGAAGAACACGCCGTATTCTGGCTGCGACAGAAAGAGGGGAAGTATATGGCAGGTGAAAAAAAGGACCTGTATGACATTCTTGAAGTTTCCCGCACCGCCACGCAGGAAGAAATCAAGAAAAGCTACCGTCGTCTAGCCAAGAAATACCATCCGGATATTTACAAAGGAGACGACGCCGAAGAACGCTTCAAGGAAATCAACGCGGCTTATGAAGTGCTCAGCGATGAACAGAAACGAGCAGCATACGACCGCTACGGAACGACCGACGGAAATCCGTTTGACAGCTTCAGCTCCTTTGCGGGAGCCGGCGGCGATCCGATTTCCGAAATGCTTCGTCAGATGTTCGGCGGCGGAGCCGCCTCTGGATATAGCGGCTACAGCAGCGGAAGCCGCGCAAAACCGCGCCCGCAGAAAGGCGAAGACTTCGTCCGCAACATCGACATCAGCTTCATGGACGCCATCCATGGCGCGACGATCGAAGTGCCGATTGAATACGAAGCGCCATGCGAACACTGCCATGGAACCGGTGCGGAAAACGGCAAGATGAAAACGTGCCCGGGCTGCAACGGGACAGGCCGGCGCGTGGAAGTGGTCGACACATTCTTTGGACGCATGCAGCAGGAAACCGGATGCAGCACCTGCCAGGGCACTGGACAGATTCCAGAAGAAAACTGTCATGAATGCCACGGCAACGGCTACGAATACCGCAAGATTCGTCTGAACGTCAAGATTCCAAAAGGCATCAAGACCGGAACGCAGGTCCGCATCCCCGAAAAAGGCGGACGCGGCTATAATGGCGGCCCCAACGGCGACCTGTATCTGAACGTCAGCGTTCTGCCTGATCCGACGTTCAAGCGCGTCGGCGATGATATTTACACCGCCATTAAAATCGATGCACTTGACGCCATTCTCGGCTGCACCCGCAAGGTGCCGACCGTCAACGGCGAGGAAGATCTCACCATTCAGGCCGGGACGCAGCCCGATCAGCGCTACCGCATGAAAGGCAAGGGCGTGGAAACTGACCGGCACACCGGCGACCAGCTCGTTACCGTTCAGATCGAAATCCCGCGCCGTCTCAGCGAGCACGACCGTCAGCTCTACGAGGAAATCCGCGGTTCCAAATCCGAACCGAAACCCTTTGAGAAGATCAAGGATTTCTTCAGCGGAAAGAATCAGGATTAATTCAAAGCTCTGCACATTCGCGCAAATCGAAACGGTCGCAGACCATAATTTCCCTTTGAAAAAAGGAACGCCAGCCGTCCCTGCCTGCCTCGTGCCGGTGCGGACGGCTTTTGGCTTTGGCGTTTCAGGCTACAGAAAAAAAGAATCTGGCGTGCGGGGAATCATGGTCAAATGAGAGTGCCTTTTGCGCGAAATAATCAAAAATAAAAGAGGACAGAAACATCAATGCAAAGTGTCCAGAAAAGCCGATGGCTTTTGGAAAGGACGGACTATGGCGGATAATAAAAGACTGTATGACATTCTGGGTGTCTCCCCGGATGCCTCAGATAAGGAAATTAAAAAGGCCTATCGCAAACTGGCGATGAAATACCATCCGGACGTCAATAAGGATCCGGATGCCGAAGAGCGATTCAAGGAAATTAACCTGGCGCATGAGACGCTTTCCAAACCGGAACGGCGTGCGCTTTATGATAAATACGGCGAAGCGGCCCTCGATCCAAACTTCAATGAGGACGTTTACAACGCCTACGCCGGCAACGGCTTTGGACCAGGCGGCGGAGGAGGCTTCAGTTTTGAAGATCTCTTCCGGCAGGCCGGCGGTTCTTCTTCCGGCGGATTTGGCGGCAGTCAGGGCGGCTACAGCTCCTTTGGCGGCGATTTCTCCGATCTGTTTGGCGGCGCGTTTGGCGGATTTGGCGGCGGCGGCCGGCAAAGAGAATATCCGGCAAAAGGCGAAGACCGTCATGGATCGATTACGGTCGATTTCATGGATTCGATTCGCGGTACCACTTCAAGCATTACGTTCAATGTGACCGAGCCGGATGTATCGGGCAATTATACGACCCATCCGATTACGCTCGATGTTAAGATTCCTGCTGGCATTCGAGACGGCCAGAAGATTCGTATTCCGGGCAAAGGCGAACCGGGCATTTACGGCGGTGCGCCAGGCGATCTCTATCTGGAAGTCAAAGTTCGTCCGGACAAAACGTTCAGCCGGAACGGCAACGATATCGAAGTCGAAGTGGCTGTCGATGCCATCGCGGCTGCGCTCGGTACGCAGGTCGATGTACCGACCCTTGACGGCTCGGTAACGATGAAAGTGCCTGCCGGCATTCAGTCGGGTCAGAAGCTTCGTCTGCGCGGCAAAGGCGTCAAGACAGGATCGGGTACGGGTGATGAACACGTCAAAATCAAAATCACCGTTCCAAAAGATCTCACCGATGCCGAACGCGAACTGCTCGAAAAATTCCAGCAGCTGCGCGGCTAAACGAAATTCGGGCTTTATCCCTTTTCGATTTCTATTGCATTTTCCTTCATTTCTTCAGTTTTCTCTGCAAAAAAGGCGTCCAGTTCGGGCGTCTTTTTTAACAGGTCAATTCGGCATCCTCTTTCGGGGCTCTTCTGAAAACCGTTCGGGGCCTCCCGTTTTTTCCTGTCCGAAAAAAATCCGGCACAGGGGCAAATGCAAAAGAAGCGCAGAGAAATCCAATCAGCGAAAAGAATGCAGCGGGAAAGAAGATGTCTGATATGGTGAAGATACAGCCGGCGCACAAAAGGAGAAGTAGACCATGGCCAATGAAAACGAACTGATTCTTGTCGATATTTTCGATCAGCCGATCGGAACGGGCGAAAAGGAAGCTGTCCACCAGAAAGGATTGCTGCACCGGGCCTTTTCGGTTTTCGTCTGTCATGACGGAAAAATGTTAGTGCATCGAAGAAATCCGAACAAATACCATTCCGGAGGCCTGTGGACCAACGCCTGCTGCTCCCATCCGCGTGCCGGAAAAACACTGGAACAGTCCGTGGAAGAACGCCTTCAGGAAGAACTCGGCGTTTCCTTTCCGGTAGAAGAACTGTTTCATTTTGTGTATCGCAGCGTGTTTGAAAACGGACGGATCGAATATGAATTCGATCATGTATTTATCGCGGACTATGCCGGAGACTTCGCTCCCGATCCAGAGGAAATTGCTGAGTTGAAGTGGATCGATTTTGAAGAACTGAAAGAAGACCTGACGCACCATCCCGAACGCTATTCGGTCTGGTTTCAGATTGCGGCGCCACGGGTTCTGGAAATGCAGAAAACTCCAGAAGGAGCCAAAGAAGAAACCGGCCATCCAGGGTGCAAAAAGGAAACGGCTGAAAAATGACTTTGTCGGCTAAAAAAGAAGCCAAAGAATGCAGGAACGCTATAATAACCAAAACGAGGTAAAAGAATGAACGAAAATAAGGAACCGGCACAGACACCTGTCGAAAAAGAGCCGGAAAACGAAGCAACAGAAACCGTTGAAGTTACGATTGTAGAAGACACGCAGACCGGAATGATCGAAGGGGAAAGCGTCGATCATTCGCAGACACTGGCGGAAATCGATCAGCTCGATCAGGCGATTGCCAAGGACATGAAGCTGTATAAAGCCTCCCTCTGGGCGGTCGGCATTCTCGTCGGCCTGTATCTGCTTTGCCTGTTCGTATTCAAGACCGGAGTACTCATCGTCTGCATTCTCATGATTATCGCGGCGGTCATGAATACCCGCTATTCCCGACGCGTACAGAAAGCCGCTACCAAACGCGCCAAACTCAAAAAGTCTCTGGAAAATCCGCAGCCTGCACAGAGCACAGCCGATGGAAACGGACTGGAAATCGGTACGGACCGCAGCGATGAAGCCATCGTGACTGATGTAAAATCGCTGAACGAACTGCCAAAGGAATACACCGTTCTCGACCACGTGAAACTCGGGGATACGGATGTGGAAAACATTGTCGTTTCGCCATACGGCATCGCCGTCGTCGGTGAAGAAAGCGTTCGCCCGCAAATTGAAGCCATTCTGGCCGAAGCCAATGCGGACAGCCCGATTTTCTTCTATTCCGCCGATCTTCCCGTAAACGATCTGGCTGGAAAGATCCAGATGGAAAAAATCGTCGTATTAAGCGAGCAGCAGATCATGTCGGTTCTTCAGAAACTGCTTGGCCTGCGCTAGAGCGAAAAACAAAAAACTAAAAACACACGATAAAAACACGAAAGCGGCTTTGTCCAGATTCTCCCAAACCGATCGGGGGACAGACAAAGCCGCTTTTTTGAATAGACGAAAAGTACGGCAAAGATGACACGAAAAAAAGCCGCAGCCCCGAGCAGATGCGGCTTGTAAATCTGGAAAACAGGAATGTTTCTGCGATTCAGACGCCTGCAGCGTTTGACTTAGAATCTGCGCTGCCGTTTTTACGGGCAGCTTTATACGCTGGATAGAGGGCACTGCCGCAAAGCAGAGCGGCGACAAGCAGAAGCAGAATACGGAACGCGTTGTCCCATCCAAAGATGGCCGACCAGCCATAGGCGAAAAACAGGAAGACGAGAACGGCGGCGCAAAGTCCGATCCACAGCATCGTCTTTTTTGCCTGAAGCTGGATGTAAAACGCCCAGGCCAGCCAGGCATACAGAACGATCATGCAGAGCGCTTCGCCAAGATGGAGCCATACAGCCGAAACGTTTACGGCATCAATGACCGACTGGGCGCTCATCAGCGCGTTGAGCGAATCGAAGCCGTTGAAAATAGCGCCTTCCATCACGCCGTACGTCAGTCCAAACAACAGCGCGAAGCTTTGCGGGCCGCCCTTTTTCAGAAGGTGACGATCGTACAGAAGGAACACCGCGCAAAGGTAGACCGCCTGCAAAACGGTATAGAGCATGGCGACCGCAGCCGGCGATTTCGTCAGCTCGATAAACCAGCTTTGCGAAGCGAAGAGCATCGGCATGATCAGCCGAAACAGAATCAGGTAGAGCACCTGGTATAAGGCGCCATACACCATTGGACGCCATGCGGTTTCGTGGGTGTAGCCGTAGACGCAAAGCACGATTAACGGGATGAGCAGAAGAACCAGGCAGGAAACGAGTAAAGTGAATGCAGTCATGGAAATCCCCAATCTTCGGCCGGATCTTTCTTGTCCAGTTTTTGAAAACTGTCTCGCGGCCGCAGTATTCTGCCCGTAGTATACCTGCGGGCAGAAGCGCAAAAAGACAAAGCTGACCGAAAGAAGCGCCTCTGTCCGGCAGATCCTTTTGGAAAAATCGAAATCGGATACAATGGACAGAGCCGCTTTTTAAACAGCCGGTCGAAAGGGGATTGTATCATGAGCGAAGAGGCAAAAGGGAAAACGGAATCGAATGCGCGCGGCCGTCTGTGGGCCGGTGCGCTGCTTTGCTGCGGACTGTGGGGTCTTGCCCCGGCCCTCATTAAAATGGGCTATCAGACGCTGCATATTGAAACGACAGGAACCATCGTTCTGTTTGCGGGTGCCCGCTTTTTTCTGGCGGGGCTGCTCGTCCTCGCGTTTTATTCGATGCAAAATCGCTCCCTGCCAAAACTTCGAAAAGAAGCCCTCGGACCGATTTGTGTTCTCGCTCTGTTTCAGACGTTTGGCCAGTACTTCTTTTATTACATGGGAGCCGCTCACGCGTCCGGCATGATGGTTTCGGTTCTTTCCGGCATGAGCGCTCTGCTGGCGCTGTTGTTTTCCGCCCTCGTCTTTCGTCTGGAAAAGATGACCTGGATGAAAGCGGCGGGATGCATTGTCGGCTTTCTGGGCATTCTGCTCATGAACCTTTCACCTTCCGGCTTTCAGTTTTCCCTGCAGGACGAAGGCATGATTTTTCTTTCGCAGGTTTCAAGTGCCCTCTCGGCGGTCTTCATTCAAATCTTCTCCCGGAAAAATTCGCCCGTTGTGCTTTCGGGCTGTCAGTTCGTTCTGGGCGGTTCGGCTCTGATGGCACTGGGCCTTTGTCTGCCGGATCATGGCGTGAGCTGGAATGCGCAGGGCCTGCTCATTCTTCTGATTCTGGCGCTCGTCTCCGCTGGCGCCTACAGTCTGTGGGGCGTCCTGCTCTCACGCTATCTGGTCTCTTCGGTCAGCGTCTTTGGCTGCACGATCGGTCTGTTTGGCGTGCTGTTTTCGGCGCTGATTTTAAAAGAGAGTCTCAGCGCAAGGCTGATTCTGGCCGCTCTGGTCACCAGCTTTGGCATTTACATGGTCAATGCCCGTCTGCCGCAGAAGAAGAAGCGATAATAAAATCGATACGAGAAGCGACGCGAGAAGCAATACAAGAAGCAATACAGGAAGCACAACGAGAATCGAAACGTGAAGCCATGCGAAAAACTGCGTACGAAAAAGCGGCAGGTGCCTGTTTTCTGGAGAGTCTCACAAACCGATTTTTCTGCGCCCGGCTTTTAGGAATGTTTTTGGGAATATAAGAAAAGCGCAAAGATACCATAAAGATAAAAGATACCGTAATGATAAATGATATAAGAAAGACGGGACGGGCCTCTTACGGTGTAAAAAGAGAAAAACTATATAAAAACTATATATAAAACGATATATAAAAGGATATATAAGAACTACAGATCCGTAACGAATCCAAAAGCGCAGAGCGCAGGGCTGCGAACTGCGGCTTCAGGCAGAAAGGAGAATCTTTATGCATTGGAATCTTCATAAACCAGACGCAAATCCAAAAAGAAAGGCGAAAGCGGGCCAATCGAGCCGGCTTTCATTTTCGCGCTTTGTCCATCGAAGCGTTTCTCTTCTGATCTGCCTGATGCTTACGGCGACGATGACTGCCGGCTGTGCGAAAGAAAAAAAGCCGGTGCGCATCGGGATGACTGACAGCATTTCCACCCGTCTGGTCGGCTGGATGGTCGCGGCCATGGCGGAACACGAAGGCATCGAATGCATCATGGAAGAAGTGCCCGGAGGCATTTCCAACCTGCAGCCGCCATTAGAGAGCGACAAGCTGCAGATCGGCGTCGAGCTGGCGCAGTCGGCCTGGAAATCCGTGCTCAATGAGCGCGGCGTGTATACGATTCAGGATCTGAGCACGCTGGAACAGGCGTACGACAAGCGCGGTCTCGACTGGTTCGCCCTCGATCACGCCGACGATAAATACACGATCGCCATTTCCAAATCGCTGGCTAAAGAGAAAAACATCCAGACGCTCAGCAATCTGGCCAAATACAGCGACAGCCTCGTTCTTGGCGCGCCGACGCAGTATTTCCAGGATGCCGACGGCTATCCCTGGCTGAATGCGCAGTACGGCAATTCCTTCAAGACGGCCGTCAATCTGCCGACCGATCTGACCGCGGACGCTCTGCGAAAAGGCAAAGTCGACGCGATCCCGATTCATACCCTCGACGGTCTTTTGCGCAAGGATGAACTGTACGTTCTTGAAGACGATCTCAACAGCTGCCCGCAGTCGCAGCTTGGCGTGGTCATCACACAGTCCGCGCTCGAACAGTATCCAGAGCTTTCCGAAATCTGTCAGAAGCTCAGCCGCGAGCTGACCGGCGAAAAGCTGACCTTTTACGGCCGTCTGGCGGTGTATGGTCTGGCCAGTGAAGAAGAGGCGGCGCTGCAGTTTCTGAAAGCCAGAGATCTGATCGTTGAAGATCCCGCCGCAGTGGAAAGCGTTTCCTAATCTTCAATCCAGCCAGAGTAATTCAGAAATCCGTTTCAAAAAATTTTTTCTGACGCAAACTATTTCAGGAAAATGTCAAAAGGAACAGTAAGCATTTACGGACAAATCAGCAGGCGTTCGCGCCTGCTTTTTTACTGAGCCTTGGCAAGTACTAATTTTTTGTAATTGTGCAATGCTGTTCACTTAAGCTTCACAAGTGAGCAGTGCCTTGCCTTTCTAGTT
>NZ_CAPAEZ010000053.1:0-18523 GCF_948576815.1 uncultured Allobaculum sp. | reverse complement strand
TTATCCCAAGGAGGCGGTCGAGAAAATACCCGTCTTTTATTTGACGCTTACGTTTTTTCGGGCTAAAAAGGGGGTATCAGCTTTATCTGAAACGGATACCGCCTTTTGGTTTTATACCGATCTGCTGCGCTTTTTGTTATTGTCTTCTCGTAGACCTTTCTTCATTTGTCTGGCGGTGAGGACGGCTTTGTTCAGCTCGAATGAGATTCATTCGGCCAGGCTTCGAGTGCGTTCTGCTGGTTCAAATGCATACCTGTATCCCTGGTCAGACCGGTCATAGAGGTAAAAACCCGCAAACACCCGCATGAAGAAAACCAAGCACCAGAAATTTACAAAGGAAAACGGTCTGGAATCATTCGTTCCAAATCGAGCTGAAAAGAGATGGAGTTTACGATTCCATCTTTTTTTCGCTTCCAGTTCACGTATTTCAGGCAACCCGTCCATTTTTTGAAGTCAAAACTACACGTCGATTGCATTTTTCGTAAAGACGAATCGCAAAAGGAAACGATGAGCAAGCTAAAAACAGCGGATGCTAATGCGATCCGTCGATCGATTCAGACCGATCGAACGCTCTTGTGATCCAGAAAGAATAGAGCAAGACGAAAAGAAAGGCTATTCAATAACCGAAAATACAGAAAGGATCCATACGATGAAGAAGTGTCCAAATTGCAGTACGCCAAACCGGGAGGACAGCCGTTTCTGCGAGCGCTGCGGTACGCCTTTCGCGCAGGCTTCAGAGCCAGAACAGACGAAATCCGATCGGCCGCTCATCTGTCCCAACTGCGATACCCCAAATAATGCAAACGATGTTTACTGCCGACGCTGCGGAAGCGCTCTGCCAAAGCGGTCAAAACCGCAGCAGCCCTCTCAGGCCAGTCCGCGTGCAGCTGCAGGGCGCCCTGTACAGGCCGCGCCAAATCGGGCGCAGACATCTTTGAACCCAGGCGCCATGCCAGCGACTTCAAAGACCAAAAAGAAAACAGGTCTGTATGCGGGCATTGGTATTGCGGCATTATTTGTGGCGGCTGTTCTGATCGGCGTATTCGTTTTTGGACGAAATTCGAATGCGTCCAGTGATCATCTTTCTGACCAGACCGCAGCCGTAAACAAAAAACTGGAAAGTCAGCAGGAAGATCGCAATTCCGCAAAAGAGGAAACGTCGGCGTTCATTCCTTCCGATGGGGAAGATCGGACAGGAAACGTGACGAGTGCAGAAGAGCCTTCCTCTTCGCCGAATGATTCCAATCGTGACGAATTCGTATGAGAGTCCTTCCAGCTCGGCTGACACGCTGCCGCTGGCGCATATCACCCGGGAAAAATCCAATTACACAGGTCCGGCGGTCGCCCAGATCATTCTCGAATACAGGGGCATCGTTTCCAGTCAGGAAGAAATCGCCAATAGCGTCATGATCGATGGCGTCAGCGATTACGAGAAGCTGGCAGGCTATCTGACCCGTGCTTTTGATGTCAATGGCATCAGCGCAATGTATACCGGCGTGTATCTGGAACTCTATCAGCTGACCGCGGCGCACATAGAGGCTCTGTACAATTCGATCGATACGAATCTGAGCATAGGCTATCCCACGATCGTCTGCGTAAATTTCCAGACCGGCAACTCGAACATGTACGGCCTGATTTATGGTAGTGAAAGGGATGAATCCGGATACATGACGTATCGTCTCTATGTCCCCGATGAAGCAGGTCATACGTATGATTTGACGGAAAACGATCTCATTCAGCTGATGACCGACAGCGGCTTTTTCTGCTGCCTGTATTAAAACGATATATATCAACAAAGAAGCGATCCGATCCTTGCATCGGCGCTGAAGAAATTTCGAACGGATACATAACCCCCGGCGTGCCTGGATGCACGCCGGGGGTTTGCGCTGTATCGTTCGATCGGTAAGGGAAGGGGACAAGGCAGGAGGGAATTGTTACAATCCGCTAAGACTTTGTCGGCCTCTCTTTTCAGATGATATACTAAGCTCGATCCCTATGAAAAAAATATGTATAGTCACCGGGGGAACGGGAGGACACATTTATCCCGCTTTAGCCCTCGCTCAAATATGGAAAGAACAGGAACCGGATACCGATATTTTCTTTATCGGAAACGATGACCGCATGGAAGCGCAGATTGTCCCTGCAGCCGGCTATCGCTTTTTGCCAGTTCACGCCTCCGGTCTGGCCGGCAGCTTTGTCAATAAGATCAAAGCTGTTTTCAAGATGTTCAAAGCCCGTTCAAAAGCAAAAAAGTATCTGAAAGAAGAAAAGCCCGATCTGGTGATCGGATTTGGCGGTTACGTGACCGCACCGGCGGCTATGGCCGCTTCCTCTTTAGGCATTCCGTTCATGCTTCATGAGCAGAATTCCGTCATTGGAAAAGCCAATAAGCTGGTGGCTTCCAAAGCTGCCGGCATTGTCACGTGCTATGACAAGGCGCAGAAGGAGTTTGGCGATAAAAAAGCCTGCCTGCTCGGCAATCCGCGCGCCAGTCTGGCTGCTCGCGTGAAAAAAGATGAAGCCTACTTTAAGGAACTGAATCTGGATCCGAGTCTGCCGACGATTCTGATCGTCATGGGCTCGCTTGGCAGTTCTTCCATCAACAAACTGATGAAAGAGGCGCTGTCGAAAGTTGATCCGTCGCTGCAGATTGTCTACGCCTGCGGCAAGGACAACGCCGACGCGCTGCATTCGTTTGATGAATTCAAAAACGTTCATACGGTTCCGTATGTGGATGCGCTTCGTCTTTACGGCATGCTGGACGGAATGGTCTGCCGCGCCGGTGCCACAACGCTTGCGGAACTGACCGCTCTCGGCATTCCGGCTGTCATTATTCCCAGCCCGTATGTGGCGGAAAATCATCAGTACTACAACGCGAAAATGTTAGTAGATGAAGACGCCGCCATCATGCTGGAAGAAAAGGACCTCAATGCCGATAGCCTTTCCAAAGCGATTGAAACGGCGTTTCTCGATGAGAACAAAAGACAGTCTCTCAAAGCGGATGCCCTTAAAGCCGGCAATCCGCACGCAGCACAGGATATGATCGCATGGGCCAATTCGATTATTTCCGGTCAGGAAAAATAAGCCATGATCGAAGAATCTGTGCTCGCGGCGTTTGGACGAGTCAAATGCGGCGAGCCGCTGTGCCGCCATACCACGTATAAAATCGGCGGGCCCGCTGATTTTCTCGTGGAAGTCGATACCCAGAATGATCTTCAGAATCTCGTTTCGCTTTTAGACGAAAAGAAGATTCCCTGGATGGTTCTGGGCAACGGAAGCAACGTACTGGCCTCGGATGCGCCCTATCACGGGGTCATTATCAAACTGACCGGCGAATTATGCGCCTACGCCTTTCATGGCGAAATCCTTGAAGCCAGAGCCGGATGCTCGCTGATCGCGATCAGTCAGTCGGCGATGAAAGAATCGCTGACCGGTCTGGAATTTGCCTATGGCATTCCCGGAACGCTTGGCGGCGGTGTCTATATGAACGCCGGCGCCTATCGCTCGGATCTTTCGCGGCTGATTGAAACGGTCACCATTCTCGACGGGACCCAGATCCGGGTGCTGTCCAAGGAAGAGATCGGCTTCGAATACCGCCATTCCATTTTCCAGAAAAAGAAGCACTGGATTGTACTTGGAGCCACTTTGCGTCTGGAAAAAGGGGATCAGGAAGAAATCCGTGCCCTGATGGATTCGCGAAAGCAGCGCCGTCTGACGAGTCAGCCGGTGTCCAAGCCTTCCGCCGGATCGGTTTTTCGCAACCCTTCGATCGGGTCCGCCTGGGAAGTGGTGGACGCACTGGGATTTCGCGGAAAATACTGCGGCGGCGCCAAAGTCAGTGAAATGCATTCAAACTTCATTATCAACGAGGAGGGAAAAGCGACCGCGCGCGACGTGGATACGCTGATTCGCTCCATTCAGCAGGCGGCCCTGAAAAAACTGGGCGTCCAGCTGATTACCGAAGTAGAAAGGATCAATTGGGATGCCCAGCTCGAGCTCGAAACCAACACCCAGAGTGGATCCTGATAAACACACCAGCATTATGAATAAGGGGAAAGCCTTTCTCGAATTGCTGCGAAGCCATGACGAGGAAGACGACTATAAACCGCACAAGCCAAAACCCAGACGCAATGTGAACTGGGTATGGGCTGCGTGGGCGATTTTTGCGATGGCAGCCGTCTGCATCTTCCCGTTTACGCGGGCCTTTGAGGTGCGGGCGCTGTCCTGCGAAGGAAACTACTACTATTCCAAATCGCAGATTTACGCGCTGGCCGATGTATCGGAAAGCGGGCTGATCGGTCTTTCGTCGCCTAGCGCGATTGCCACCCGGCTCGAAGAAAATCCGCTCATCCGCAGCGCCGATGTCACCAAAAACGGAAACGATATTCGCATTGCCATAGAAGAAGAAATGATTGTCGGCTATACGCAGGACGGCGATCAGGTCACGCTCATTACCGATCAGAATGAAAAGATTCCGGTAAACAGCGATGCACTCTATAAAACGCTCGTCCACTATCCGCTGCTCAGTTCCTTAAGCGACGAGACGATTGAATCGCTTTGCGAGCAGGTGCGAAAGTATCCGAAGCAGCTCACCCGCCAGGTGTTTGACCGGATCGCGGAAATTCAGCCCTGGGCCGAGACGTATGACAAAAACATGCTGAAGCTCGTGCTCAAGGACGGCAATACCGTTTTTACCTCCCTTCCTTCTCTGTTCATGATGACGACGTACAATCAGGTCCTTGAACATTTGCAGGGCGAACAGGTCTGCCTCATTCTCGATGGGGAAAACTCCGTCGTAAATAAAGTTTCCTGTTCGTACCTGTACCTCTCTCCGGAAGAACGCGCCGGAAACCGCGAAATTCCAAAGAGCGTAATCGACCCGAATTATTCCTCCAGCCAGTCCAGCAAGGAGGACGACAAAAAAGACGAAAACAAGGATTCTCAAAAGAAGTCCGAAGACGACAAAAAAGAAGATTCCGAAAACAGGGACAGCCAGGCCAGCTCCGAAGAGTCGGTGTATACCTATCCGTATGTTCCGGAACTGTACAGCGGCATTCAGACCATTCAGACGCCAAACGGCACGATGCAGGTGAACGTTGCAGCGATCAATGACTGGGAGCCGAGCGCGGTCGATAACATTCAGTATTCGCCGTCTACGAATCTTTTCCGTGCGATGGACTCGGGAACGGTTTACACGTATGACGCCGCTTCGGATACGTTCTATCCGATCTGATGTCAAAAATGACGGTCCAGCGGTTTTCTTCGCCGGTCTGTAGGATTTTTATTTCCAATGAAAAGTCGATATAATGACAGCGGTGCAGCATGCACCGCTTTTTCACATGGAAAACAGGAGGCAAAACTATGCCGATTCATAAATCTACAGAATACGGAGAGATTGAAATTTCTCTCGACGCCATCGCCAATCTCGTGGGCGGTACGATCAATGAATGCTACGGAATTATTGGCATGGCCAGCCAGAAGCTGCTTAAGGACGGCTGGGCTGAGTTGCTCAAACGGGACAACTACTCCCGCGGCGTCATCGTGCGTCAGGATGGAAATTCTCTGATTCTCGATATCTATGTCATCGCCATGCAGGGCATCAAGCTTTCCGAAGTGATGCTTGCTGCGCAGCAGCGCGTGCGCTACGTACTGGAAAAAACCCTGGAAGTTAAAGTTGAAGCAGTCAATATCTTTGTTCAGGGCGTGAAAGCAATTAAGTAAGGAGCCTTTAGAACAATGGAATTTATTGACGGCAAACTCTTTCGGGAAATGCTGCGTTCGGGCATGAACAATCTGGGCAACAACCAGGCCAGAATTGATGCGCTGAACGTATTCCCGGTTCCGGACGGCGATACCGGAACCAATATGTATCTCACTTTTTCAAACGGAGTTAAGGAAGCTCTCAAATCCGATGCCAAAGGTGTCGGCGCGATCGCCAAAGTGCTCTCCCGCGGCCTGCTCATGGGCGCACGTGGAAACTCCGGCGTTATTACTTCTCAGATTTTCCGCGGCATTTATCAGGCCGTAGAGGATCTCGATGAAATCGATGCCATGCAGCTCGCGCAGGCTCTGGTGAACGGAAGCCGTGTCGCCTACAAAGCCGTTATGCGTCCGGTTGAAGGAACCATTCTGACCGTCGTTCGCGAAGCTGCCGACTATACGTACGCCTATACCGCGACCGAAGGCATCACCGACTGTGTCGATGTCATGCGCAAAATGGTCGAAGAGGCGAAAATTTCTCTGGATACTACACCTGACCTGCTCCCTGTCTTAAAGGAAGTCGGTGTCGTTGACTCCGGCGGTGCCGGTCTTCTGGCGATTTTTGAAGGTATGCTTCTTGCTATGGAAGGCAAGCCGGTCGAAGCCGAACAGTCGACTGGATCGTCTTCGGAAGCCAGCCAGACCAAGATCGAGGGTGAAGGCGAATACGGATTCTGTACCGAATTCATTCTTCAGCTGTCCGATCGCGGCATGCGCAACTTCTCGGAAGAAAAATTCCGCGATGAGCTGTCCACCATCGGCAACTCGATCGTCTGCGTACAGGACGAAGACATTGTCAAAGTTCACGTACATACCCTGACCCCGGAAGTGGCTGTGAAAATGGGCCGCCGCCAGGGACGCTTTGTGAAGCTGAAAGTCGAAAACATGACCGATCAGCACGAAGAAATTCTCGATCAGGAAAACGAGCAGACCCATGCCGCTGCGCCGAAAAAACAGGCGGAGCATAAAAAGTACGGTCTGATCGCTGTCGCTGCCGGTGACGGCATCCGCGACATGTTCAAGGATCTGCGCGTGGATAAAGTCATCTCCGGCGGACAGACGATGAACCCGTCTACGGAAGACTTCATCAGCGCCATCGAAGAACTCAACTGCGATCACGTTCTGATTTTCCCGAACAACTCCAATATCGTCATGGCCGCTCAGCAGGCCGGGGATGTTCTCGAAGACCGTGACGTTCATGTTCTTCCGGCCAAAACGATCCCGCAGGGCCTTTCCGCCTGCGTCATGTTCAACCCGGAAGCGGATCTGGAAGACAACCTGTCCGATATGAACGAAGCCATCGCGCACGTGAAATCCGGCGAAGTCACCTACGCCATCAAGGATACGACGTACGAAGGTCTGCCGATCAAAGCCGGTCAGTACATGGCGATTTTAGGCAAGGCCATCGTGGAAGCCAATGAAAACGAAATGGATACCGCCAAGGCGCTCCTATCCAAAATGCTCGCCGACGACAGCGAACTCGTTACGCTGATTTACGGCGAAGACGCCACGAAAGAACAGGCTGATGAGCTGGCTGCGTTCATTACCGATCACAGCGACGCGGAAGTAGAAGTCTACAGCGGCAGGCAGCCGGTCTACTCCTTCATCATCGGCGTAGAGTAACGGTTTATAAACCGCTCGCATCGATTGGATTTGAAATTCACAGAAAATAAAATTTCTGCATTTTCGAACCGTCAAAAAGAGCGATACCAATCGAAGAAAACACAAAGAGGCAGGAAGTTCCTGCCTTTTTCGTTTTTGAGCAGAAAAGCCTCTGAATGGCACGAAAATAGAAATAGATGTATTCTCTAATCTTATTTAGTCACATTCCCAAACATGTACGGATTATGGTGTTACCATTAACATGTAAATTTGATCAAGGGAAAAGCCAGCGCATGCAGGTGAACACCAGATCAAAAAAGCGAGGTTCTTATGGTCATTGTCTATACATCCCCTGGCTGCGCCAGCTGCCGGAAAGCAAAACGCTGGCTAACAGAAAATCACATTTCCTATCTGGAAAAAAACATCTTTTCCAACTTAATGCTCGAATCCGAAATCAAATATCTTCTTTCACGGTGTGAAAACGGAACGACGGATATTATCTCGACCCGTTCCAAGGCTTTTCAATCTTTGAAAAAAGACATTAACGATTACACGGTTCGCGAGCTGATCGTGCTCATTCAGCGCAATCCGTCCATTTTAAAGCGGCCGATCATGCTTTCGGAACGCACAATGGTCGTCGGCTACGATGACGACGAAATCACCGCGCTCATTCCGCAGGGAAACCGCGAATCCCAGCGCGACGAAATGCCGGGAACGCTCTCTCTTCCCGCAGCACAATGTACGTCCGGCGTTCGCCGAATTTAATTCCCGGCTCGTCTGGCTATGTTAAACTGATCATAGTCAGCCCAAGGAGGGACATTTTATGAAATATGCTGTAGGCATTGATATCGGCGGCACCAATGCGCGTGTTGCTCTTGTGGACGAAAACCTCAACCTTGTGGAACGCGTCCAGTTCCGTACGAATACGGAAGATCCAAACGAAACCTTTTCCAAAATTGCAGAAACCATTAAAGGCTTTGGCAAGGACATTGTCGGTGTCGGCATTTCCTGCCCAGGACCGCTCGATCTGAAAAACGGATGCATCCTTACGACGCCAAACCTTGGTCAGGCGTGGTGGGGATTCCCGATTCCGCAGACCATTTCTGAAGCCACTGGCCTTCCGGTCTATCTGGAAAATGACGCCAACCTGGCCGCACTGGCGGAAGCGGTTGTCGGCGAAGGCAAGGACAAACGCTACGTTCAGTATCTGACCATTTCGACGGGCGTCGGATCCGGCCAGATCATCGATAAGAAAATTTACGACGGCGCACATGGTTTCGCCCATGAAATCGCCAACTGCATTCTCTGGAAAGACGGTCCGCAGCACGGACGTCTGCTCAACGGTGCAGTCGAAGCCATCTGCTCTGGTACCGCGATTACAACCCGTGCCCAGAAAGCCAACCTCGAAGTGAAACACGCCGGCGAAGTCAACGATCTCGCCGTTGCCGGAAATCCAGTCGCTCAGGAAATCATGGAAGACACCAAGGATTACCTGGCCAACATGATCGCCTGCCTGATCGCCGTCACCGACCCGGAAATCGTCATCCTCGGCGGTTCGGTTGCAACCAAGATCAAAGGCTTCACGAAAGACGTCGAAGACCGCGTGAAGAAAAAAGTTCACGGACCGGTTGTTCCTTACGTAGACGTGCGTACAACAACCCTTTCCGAAGACTCCGGCCTGATCGGTGCAGCCTATCTGGCGTTCTCCAAAGCCGAAGAAAACGCATAATCCGGATTCAGAAAAACGCCTGTCGTTTCAGCAGAATCCATTCGGTTCAAAAACCCATACCCAATCGATCGAACGAAGCTCCGAACGCCCGACGGTTTTCGGGGCTTTTCCTATCGAATGGTCTCTCACCAAGACAGGGGCAGAATTTGTTTATCATACGCCTGGCGGTCCAAGCCGTCTCTTCAAGGCTCTGGATGGAACGGCGTACCGGCTGCGGCCGTTCGAGTTTACGTTCATAATCCGACATTCCTGATGCGCAAATCGGATCGAAATAACAAAATTCAGTCTTCTGAATGACAGCGCTTACCGAAAGCAACGCGCGCCGATTGTCAAGAATGGTAAGTGCTTACATGAAAATTTTGTGCAAAATGTGTAAAAAAGGGGGACATTCGCTTTTTTTTCGCTATCGTTATATCGATCTTCACTTTTTGGAGAGATGGAGTGCGAAAAGAATCATGGTTTATGTAACAAGCGATCTGCATGGAGCCTTCGATATCCGGAAAATCAATCCGAGAGAATCGGAAGTCGCCCAGAAAATGCAGGCGGGGGATTATCTCATCGTCTGCGGCGATTTCGGATGCGTCTGGGACGGGGCGTCCAATGACAACTTCTGGCTTAACTGGCTGGAATCTCTGCCCTGGACAACTCTGTTCATCGACGGCAATCACGAAAATTTCAGTATTCTCAATGCCTACCCGCAGGAGGAGTGGAACGGCGGAAAAATCCACCGCATCCGTTCAAATGTGATCCATCTGATGCGCGGCGAAATTTATCATTTTGACAATAAGACCTGGCTCGCCTTAGGCGGCGGCTACAGCCACGATCATGCCTTTCGCAGCGAAGGCGTGAACTGGTGGAAGCAGGAAATCATGAATCAGGAAGAAGCGCAGCACGCGCTCGACAACCTGGCCAAAGCCGGCTGGAAGGTGGATGTGATTCTTTCGCATGACGTGTACGCCTCCCATCCTTTAGCCAATACGTATGAACTCGAGCTCGAATGCTATGAAGCCGATCAGGTTCAGCAGCTCGAATTCCTGGAAGAAATCCGTAAGAAGACGGACTACAAAATCTGGCTTTGCGGCCATTACCACAAGGATCTGCTGACGTTTACCGACGGCCGTCCCTGCCGCATGCTCTTTGATGACGTGCGTACGATCGATGAACTGCTTGAAGAAAGCCGGAAAGCCGCTTCGGACAAAAAAGCCGAATGCCCCTCGGAGAGCGTAAAGCCGGCGGTTTCAAAAGGCAGCGCGCTTGCTTCGTGCTGACGCATGTAAAGCCGGCTGGCCCAATCCAAATCGAAATCCCATTTTATTTCCATACCCGCATATCAAGGACAGACGCGAATTTTGCTCTGTCCTTTTTGTCTGGTCCTTTTGATCTGGCAAGGGATCTGACGAAAATCATACAAGGGCACCCAGAAGAACATCGTTTTGCGCGCGTGCTAGTCTGAAATCATGAATACAGATTTATACCAGACACAAGAACGTCCGGGCTGGACCATCGCGTTTGTAAGCCGCGGATGCCGCAAGTATCTGCAGAAAAATCCTGCGCTGACTTCGAAAATCGCGGATGTTCTTTCCCGTCAGGGTGAAAACGGCTTTTATCACGCCAAACTCGCTTCCAGAAAGAAATGGCAGGATCTGCCGGTTCTGGAATGTCGGATCAACGATCCCGCCGTTAAAGCATGCCGGGCCGCATTTGCCGTTAAGGATTCCACGATTTATGTTCTCTATCTTTCCGGAACGCTTCTGAAAAAAGAGTTCACGCAGGAGATGGATTCCTTTTTGAAAGGGGAAGCGGCATGAAAATGATTTCCGTACGTGAAGCACAGGTGAAATGGATGAACGCTCCCAAATCGAGCCGGCTTTCCTCGCTTCGCCTTCTCACGTTTAAAAAGGACCGCTCGGTCTGCCTGAAAAAAGAAAACGGTCAGTTTCTTCTTGTTGAAGACGGCTATCTTCATCAGGAAATCGAACTGCCTGCTGACGGCTATAAGAAACTTCTCAAGGAAGCCTTTGCCCGGGAATTCCCGCGCAGCAGCCGGCTGTACATTCAGGAAAACTGAACGAAGGGATCCCCAAATCATTCATAGCGCTGTATGCAGAAACAGGCCGCCTCTTTTCGAAAGAGACGGCCTGTCTGACTTTATGGATAGTGAACTTGTGATTTGGATGGAACAGGGAATGAATCATGAACCGCTGGATTCAGCTCATGCGTTTAGTCGTTGAGATCGATGATGTCGCCCAGGTTTTCCTGAATGGTCTTGACCAGCGTATCGAACGAATTGTTGAAGCGATTCTGATCGTTTTCGTTTAACGGCAGCGTCAGAATCTGCGTCGCTCCGTCGGATCCAATGACGGTTGGCGTACCGATGAAGTAGCCGGACTTGCCGTATTCGCCGTTCTGATAGGAAGAAACGGGGAGAATGCAGCGCTCGTTGTTGAGGATCGCCGTAACGATTCGGCGCAGAGCCAGGCCGATTCCGTAATACGTTGCTTTTTTCAGATCAATGATTTTGTACGCCTTATCGCGGACGTCTTCATAAATAGTCTGCAGACGGGCGAGAGAAATGTTCTTTTCATCGAGGTATTCGAGCAGGGACTTGCATCCGATGTAGCTGTTGGTCCAGCTGATGAAGGACGAGTCGCCGTGTTCGCCCAGAATGTAGGCGTGAATATTGGATGGCGCAAAGCCCAGTTCATCGCCGAGTTCTACACGCAGGCGCGCGGTATCGAGAACGGTACCGGAACCAATGACGTGTTCCTTCGGCAGCCCGGACGCTTTCCAGGCGACGTACGTCATGATGTCGACCGGGTTGTTGGCAACGAGCAGAATGCCGTTGAATTTGTTTTTCTTCAGTTCTTCGCAAACCCCTTTGGTGATCTGCGCATTAATTTTTACCAGTTCCAGACGGGACTGTCCCGGACGCTGCGCTGCGCCGGCGGTCAGAACGACCACGTTGCAGTATTCCGCATCCGCGTAGGAGCCGGAGTAGATTTTCATTTTTGTGTCGGCATAAACCAGACCGTCGGTCAGGTCCATGGCTTCGCCTTTCGCCTTGTCCGCATTCACGTCCACCAGAACCATTTCGTCGATTCCTTTTTCATGAAGCATGGAATAGGCGAAGGACATTCCGACAAAGCCGGTTCCGACCAGCATAATTCTTCGTTTTGAAATCAGATTGTCTGCCATGAGTTAACCTCCCTTAATTACTGACTCCATTATAAGTCCGGACAAACTTCTGATCGTCCAAGTGCCCGCCGGAACGACACGAAACGTGAAATAATTCACAATTCAGTGGATTTCCGGGAAATGATAAGCGCTTGCCCAGTGAGTAAAAAACAACACTTCCCGATAAAATTTCTGCACAGGTCGAAAAAGGAATTGTCCAAACAAAGACAATTGAGGAGATTCGGGAAGGAAGGCTGCTGCAGGTCAAATGCATTCAGAACCGATCAAAGCGGGTCAAAGAAAAAAGCCATTGGCAGCGCATAGCCCCCAATGGCAGGAAGGGATGAACAGCAGGGTTTATGTAAAGGGAAGGGTTAGTCTGCGGGGCCCTGGAGCGTGAGCTTCAGCGTCTGCTGCTGGCCGTCGCGTTCAACGACAATTTCAACTTCATCGCCGATTTTATGGCGTTTGAGGATGTTGCGTACATCCGAGGAAGAAGAAATTTCTTCGCCGTCAAACGAGATAATCTTGTCGCCATATTTCACGCCGCCGGCATCTGCGGTTCCGCCCGGAACGATCTGTACAACGTATACGCCTGGATCAAGCGAGTTGTAGTTGAAGTAGCTGTCGGTGATGTCCTGCAGGCTGACATTCAGAACTGGACGGGAAGTGACTTTACCGTTGCTGATGAGATCGTCAATGACGTTGGTGACATCGCTGATTGGAATGGCGAAGCCAAGACCTTCAATACCGGTATCGGACTGCTTGGCGTTGACAATGCCGATCAGATTGCCGTTGGCATCGAACAGACCGCCGCCCGAGTTGCCCGGGTTGATGGCTGCGTCGGTCTGGAGCAGCGTCATCGTTTCGTTTTCAATCGTGATTTCACGGCCGACTGCGGAAATGATGCCGGTTGTAACAGTGCCGCCCAGCGAGCCGAGCGGATTGCCGATCGCGATTGTCGCTTCGCCGACTTTAATGTCATCGGAATTGCCGATGGTGGCTGCCGAAAGGCCCTGCGCATCGATTTTGATGACGGCGATATCCGTCTGCGGGTCGGTGCCGCAAAGGGTAGCCGGGTATTCCTTGCCGTCAAAGGTCTTAACGGTAATCGTATCCGCATCTTCCACAACGTGGTTGTTGGTAACGATGTAGCCGTCTTCGCTCAGGATAACGCCCGATCCGGCGCCCTGCGCGGTGTACTGGCCGAAGATGGAGTTGCCGGAGCTTACCGATTCCGTCGTAATTTCCACAACGGAAGGACGGAGCCTGGCCACAACATCCGATACATCGGTTACGGTGTAGCCGGCTGTCGAGGTTGAACCGTTCGAGGACGAATTTGCGGTATTGTCCGAAGTTTTATAAGCCGGCTGCGAAGGCTGGCTTGCCGCATTTCCAAAATAGGAACCCGCAAAGCCTGCCGCGCCGGAAAGAAGAACCGTGCAAAGGCC
Source organism: uncultured Allobaculum sp. (assembly GCF_948576815.1). Classification (NCBI taxonomy): domain Bacteria; kingdom Bacillati; phylum Bacillota; class Erysipelotrichia; order Erysipelotrichales; family Erysipelotrichaceae; genus Allobaculum; species uncultured Allobaculum sp. The sequence continues at coordinate 4,807 of NZ_CAPAEZ010000053.1, read as the reverse complement.
GATGACCGCTACACTGGTGTAAATCTTACGGTTGGAAGACTTTCTGTTCGGTACTCTTGGGGGTGTGTTATTTGCCATACTAAACTCCTTTTCGATATGAATTTTTTCCTTGGTTATCTTTGATGGTTTCAGTATATCGCTCTGTTTTAAAGCAAGCTTAAAGATGCCCTTGAACCATTTTGTAGGAAAAAATAATCTTTCACGGTACAATGACGTTCTGTATGCTTTTCGCATCACGCCTGTAAAAAACATACTGCAAGTCCCCCGGTGCGCAAAACCCCAGAAGCGGTTTGTGAAAACGGGAGTTTGCAGCGGTACGGACGGGCGATCCGGCCGATAAAGAAAGGCGTTTCGCGCTTTTGCGATTTGTTCATGTGAGAGTGCAAAAATGGCGAGAATGATATACTAATAAGGAAAGAATGGATTGGAGGCTACGTATGTCCAAAAAAGATACAGCTGCGAACAGCACTGAAGAAATTGTAAAACCAGAGCCTGCCGCAAAAGCGAGTGCCGCTTCGAAGAAAAGCACCCCCGCAAAACTGGCAGCTTCCAGAAAAGCTCCCGCAAAAGCATCTGCCAAGGAAGCCGCAGATTCCGATAAAAAACCTGTAAAAGCCGCAAAAGCGCCAGCGAAGAAAGCTGCTGCTGAAAAGGCAAAACCAGCCGCGAAAAAGACGGCTGCCAAGAAAGCCGCAAAACCGGCTCTCGTGGAAAACAGCGATCAGACCCAGGCAGAAATCAATGCGAACATTGATATGCTCAAGGCCGAAACCGCAGGCGGCGTTGCCTACGAAAAGGCTGTAGATGCCATCGTAGACAAACAGCAGGAAAAGGTGGCAGAAAAAGCTGTTGCCGGAAGCGATCAGACCGTTGCCGAAGTGAATGCTGCCAAAAAAGTTCTCGCTGAAGAAACCAAGGCCGGCGTGGAAATTATGGAAGGCATCGCAGCGGAAGCCAAAAAAGTCGCTGCGGAAACCGTTATTGCTGATGAAGCCGCAGACGGTGTAAAAATCATGGAAGGCATTGACGCCCTGGCCGAGAAGAAAGCTGCTCCAAAAACAAAAAAAGCCCCCGCAAAAAAGGCTGCTGAAAAGAAAGCCCCCGCTAAGAAAACGACAAAGAAAGCTGCCAAAGCATCTGCCGCTGTCGTAGAAGCGTATGAAGAAAGTCAGAGCGATCAGACGAAAGCGCAGATCGAAGCCGGTCTGAACGCCACAGGCGCCGAAGTAAAAGCCGGCGTCGAAGTCATGGAAGGCATCGCGAAACTCACCGCAGAAGAAACTCCAGTCCGCGCAGAAGACGCAAGCCGTAAAGTGCTCGCGGCCAAAGCGGCTGCGCATACGTTCGGTCAGGTAAACCTCGCTGCCCGCAGCGCCAAGGATTCTGCCGAAGCCAGGAAAACCTTTAAGAAACCGGCACGCAAAGCTGCTAAGAAAGTCGAAAAAACCGACAAGGAAGCCGCTGCGGAAGCCATTAACAAGCTGATTCCGGAAATTGTATCCAACATGGATCCGGAAACTGCCGCCAAACGCTGTGAAGAAGCCGCTATGGCCAGCCGTAAAGTGCTCGCTTCCAAAGTGCGTCCGGCCAAAGGCGCTGCCAAAGCCGCTATCACACATATGAGCGCGGAAGAAAAAGCGTTCTACGATACGCTCGATGACAATACGCTCATGGATATGATGTCCGCTGTAGGCGTCGATATGGATCTCGATACGCTGCTTGGCGAACTCACCCGTGCCAAGAGCATTGAAGAAGCCGTAGACGCGTACGAAAAAATCGCCGACAAGACCGAAAAGAAATACGTATTCGAAGTCGACGGATTCTCGAAAAACGTGATCGAATACCTCTGCGACCGTCTGGCTGCCCGTATTCCGAATAAAGCCGAAGACAACCGCAAGCTTGCTGAAAAGATCGCGAAGGATGTCGATCGCATGCTGATCAACGAAGGCATCAACGACTCCGCCATTTACAAGGATCTGTTCGATGATGTACGTCAGGTTCTCGTCTATGCCCAGCAGAACGGCATCGAATCCCTCGAAGAAATGGAAACCATTATCCCAGCGGATCTTCACGGCCTGCTCGACCGCTTCATGACCGTTGCCTACACGATCCTGCCCGGCTGGCAGCACAACGATGTGAAGTACTACGAAGGCTTCCTCTATGGCGTCATGGCTCAGTTTGAAGACCTGGCGTCCTGGCAGAACCGCGCCCTCATGGATATCGCCGACCTGTACATCAAGCACGGCGACTACGCCAGAGGAAACGACGGCTACTCTTACGTTCTGCGTGAGAACCAGCTCAAGGATCAGATTTACTACCGCTTCGCCAGCGTTTACGAATCCTTCGATCTGCAGAGAGCCAAAGGCATCGTCCGCGATGCGCTCCGCGTCATTGACGGCCGTTACGACTACTATCCAAAACTGATCGAGATTCTCGAGAAGTAATATTTTCTCATTCTGAAATCCCCAGTGCCGGACAGAATTGCGTTTCTTTCTGTCCGGTTTTTCTTCAATGTGGGGTACACTTAACACGACACGCAAGTCCGAACACAAATTAACAGGAGGTCAGATCATGTCCACTTCAAGTTCAAGCAAGATCCCAGCCTGGATCATTTCCTGCCTGGAACAGTATGGAAACTGTGCCTGTGGCTACCGCATTACCAAACAGCTTGGCAAACAGGGGCTTCTCGATACCCTTGAATCCATGGGATATCCCTGTGAGCTCGAGATTATCGGCGAGCCCAAGGAAGATGAAGAACTCCCCGCAGACGGAACGTATATTCTTACCCTGCACAAACCTTCTTCTGCTTCAGAAGAATCCGAAGAGGAAGAGGAAGAGGAAGCGCAGGAATAGCGATCTCACTGCTCCCACAAGAAAAGAGACGGTCTTCGGACCGTCTTTTCCTGTGGGCGGAAACGCGCAGCGGGGAGATCAGGAAGGCATTGCCGGGCAGACTTTCGATCGTGTCCGTAAGGGCGCCCCCGAATCATGGTAAAATGAGCGAAGACAAGTTTGCAAAAAGGATCTTTCCAATCCGTCCTGCGGACCTTCCAATCGAAGATCTGCTGGAATGCATACAGAACGAAAAAACGGAAAGCGGGGAGAGTATATGGCCGAGCCGAAAACCAAAATGGAAAAGGATCTGGAACGAAATGAAATCGAACTTCTCAAAGAAGAAGTCGCTTCTTTGAAAAAGGTAAAAACCGGATGGATGATCGCAGCCATTATCAGCTTTGCGCTCTTCGCCATCACGCTTGGCATTCTCTTTGCGTAGGCGATCCAGTCCGAAAACAGACGTTTAATCTCAGGAAAAGAAAGGCGGACCAGAACGGCCCGCTTTTTGTATTTTGGAAAAGAGTACTCAAAACCCATGGAAAGCCAGTCGAAACAATGGAACCGGCCCCGGCAGGTTTGAAAACCATTTTCACTCTGATTAGAATAAATGCGTTGTGAGGAAAATTTATGAAAATTCAGATGAAAATACCGCTGGTCGAAATGGACGGCGATGAAATGACCCGCGTACTGTGGTCTCAGATTAAGGAGATCCTGATTCTTCCGTACGTGGATCTGAAGAGCGAGTACTACGACCTTTCCCTGGTCAACCGGGAAGCGACGAAGGATCAGGTCACCATCGATGCAGCGCTGGCTAACAAAAAATACGGCGTCAGCGTCAAGTGTGCGACCATTACCCCCAATAAGCAGAGGGTTGAAGAATACGGCCTTTCCGAAATGTGGAAATCGCCGAACGGTACGATCCGTGCCATTCTGGATGGAACCGTCTTCCGTACGCCGATCATGGTCAGCTCCATTAAGCCGGCTGTTCGCACCTGGGAAAAGCCGATCACGATTGCCCGTCACGCTTTTGGCGACGTGTACCGGGCTTCGGAAATCCGCGTAGAAGGACCCGGCGTAGCCCGTCTTGTCTTTACCGGCGATTCCGGCATTGAAATCGAAGAAGAAATTGCCCGTTTTGAAGGCCTGGGCGTTTTGCAGGGTCAGTTCAACAAGGATTCTTCCATTTATTCCTTCGCGCGCAGCTGCTTTGAATTTGCGCTGTCCGCCAGACAGGATCTCTGGTTTTCCACAAAGGATACGATTTCGAAAAAGTACGATCACCGCTTCAAGGATATTTTCCAGGAAGTGTACGACCAGGAATACCGGGCCCGGTTTGAAGCGGCTGGAATTGAGTATTTTTACACGCTGATCGATGACGCGGTTGCCCGTGTCATCCGCTCGAAAGGCGGCTTTATCTGGGCGTGCAAAAACTACGACGGCGATGTCATGTCCGATATGGTTTCCACCGCGTTTGGCTCGCTGGCCATGATGACGTCCGTTCTGGTTTCTCCGGACGGCAACTACGAATACGAAGCTGCACACGGTACCGTCACCCGGCATTACTATCGCTATCTCAAAGGCGAAGAAACGTCCACCAACCCGGTGGCTACCATTTTTGCCTGGAGCGGTGCGCTGCGCAAACGCGCGGAATTCGACGAGATTCCCGAACTGATTCATTTTGCGGACGATCTCGAAGAAGCGACGCTGCAGACGATTGAAGACGGCGAAATGACCGGCGATCTGGTCGCGCTCTGCGACCGTCCGGCCACTAAGCTGAACTCGACCGAGTTCCTGCAGGCGATTGGCCGCCGTCTCGAAGCCCGCATCGGCTAAAACGAAAAGATTAAACGCCCATTCGAACGCAAAACGACCGCGACCCGGAACAGTCCGAAATCGCGGTCGTTTTTCTATGTGCAGAGGCAATGCTGTTCACTTAAGCTTCACAAGTGAGCAGTGCCTTGCCTTTCTAGTT
>NZ_CAPAEZ010000052.1:0-18633 GCF_948576815.1 uncultured Allobaculum sp. | reverse complement strand
GTCCGAACAAAGGGTTCTCTCTAATTATCGTGTCCTTGACATGGGGTACACTTCACTCTTACATTTTTAAAAACTGTTTTCGAAAAACCGATTCTGAAATAATGAAGGAAAGAGATTTTATGCAACAGCCGCTCCCGCCCGGGCATCCAACCGAGGGAGACACGTCGTGACAGTATATATATGGATGAGAACTTCAAACGAAAAAGTGATTTTTAAAGAAAACGCCCAGATCTGGCTTTCGATGTCCAAGCCCGCCAGAAGGTATGTCTTACGGCAGGAGCAAGCACAGTTTCTGCGGCGAGTAATCCATACGACTGTATGCAGGCAAGGAGGAAGGGTATGAATTTTGCAGACTGGATTGTAATTCTGATTCTGGTCATTCTGGCGATTGCCGGATTCAGGAATGCAAAAAAAAGACCGGACTGTACTGGCGACTGCATGAACTGCAAATCGTCCTGCTCGCCGCACGACGAAAAAACGCCGGCTTTTGTGGACCGCTACTACAGGCGGCAGGCCGCAAAAGGAAAGAAAGCGGGACGATCGGATTCATATACAGATGCCCGGCTTTCAAATAAGCGGACTGTTTCCAGAGCGCAGGCTATGCAGGCGCTGGCCAAAGATTCCACCGAGAGCGAGAGCGCGCCTGAGGGCGCATCGAAGCCGGCAGGCGATTTGGACAGAAATCTGCAGTAAGTCAGTATCTGTCCGCATACGCCTCAAACCGAAAAGTTTCGAGACGACCCGGTTTCGGGTTCGAAGCCGGATCGGTAACGATGAGAAATAGAAATACGATACATATAGAAAATATGAAAGAAAAACACGGAAAAGGAGCAGGGGATATGAGTGATCCAAAAACGAAAACCAATCCAGGCAAACGGGAAGAGCAGCTGAACCGTCTGGCTAATGCCGCTGTGCATGCGGGCGTGAAAGTTCAGCCGGGACAGCTGGTCATCATCCGCGCGGAAACGGAAATGCGCGATCTGGTCCATGCCATCTCCCGAAAAGCCTGGAACGCCGGTGCCGGCGATGTGCAGGTGTTCTGGAGCGATGAAGAATTAAGCCGTCAGTTTTACACGCACGCCAAAGACGATGTTCTGGAAACCATTCCGGAATGGATGAGCGTTCGCTACGAAGAAGCGGCGCGAAAAGGTGCGTGCTTCATTGCGCTCGACGGCGATGATCCGGACGGATTCAAGGATGTAGATCCGCGCAAAATGACCCGCCGTTCGCTGGCGATGCGAAAGAAAACGCAGCTCTATCGTTCCGGCATTGACGAAGGAAAAATCGCCTGGACTGTTATTCCCTGCGCGACGAAAGCCTGGGCGAAAAAAGTCTATCCCGAATGCGACGAAGAAGAAGCGGTGAATCGTCTGTGGGACGATCTGATGTCCATTTGCCGGATTGAAGACGACGGACGCGAAGCGTGGGAAACCCATACAGCCAGTCTCGAGAGAAAAGCTGCGCGCCTTAACGAAAGAGGCTATAAAAAATTTCACTACACCTCTTCGAACGGGACCGATCTCTGGGTCGATCTGGTCGATGGCTCGATTTTTGTCGGCGGGGATACGAAACTCGCCAGCGGGCTGTCCATCAGCTGCAACATTCCGACTGAAGAAATCTTTTCGACCCCGCTGAAAACCGGCGTCAACGGTACGCTGGAAGCCGTGATGCCGCTCAACTGGAACGGCATGCGCATCGACGGTTTCGGCTTTACGTTTCAGGACGGCAAAGTTATCGATTTCCATGCCAGAGAAGGATACGAGAGTCTGAAAGCCCTGCTGGAAAGCGACCCGAACGGCAAATACTTAGGCGAAATCGCGATTGTCGATAAAACTTCGCCGATCCGTCAGAAAAACCGGATTTACTACAATACACTGCTCGATGAAAATGCCGCCTGCCATTTTGCCTTTGGTCAGTCGTACATGGAAACATTGCCCGCACTCGAGGGTGCATCTTGTGAAGAACTGGAAGCGCACGGCATGAATCAGTCGGATATTCACGTTGATTTCATGGTCGGAGCCGAAGATCTGCACATTACCGGGGTACGCGCGGATGGAACAGAAGAGGATGTGTTTGTCAACGGCCGCTTTTCGCCGTCGTTTGACCGTATTGCTTAATTATGGTTAGAATGGAACGAAAGGCTCAGGGTTCATCCTGAGAACAAGGTGATGAGCATGTCCGAAGAACAGAACAAAATCGAAGAAACCGTTTCTGAATCCGCAGCTGCAGAAAACGCAGAACCCTCCACTTTGCAGGATGAAAACACGACGGCTTCCTCGAATACGGCATCACAGCCGGAAGAATTTGTCATTCATTCCACAATCGTAAAAGAAACCGCTATGGAAGAAGAGCCGGCCGAATCCGCCAAAGAAACGGAAAAGAACGCGGCGCCGGAAGACGATGGGATTTTTTCCGATCTGCTTCGCGATGCCCCGATTTCTTCTTTGAATATTGAAGAACCTGAATTTGGAACGTTCGATGTCAACGCGGCTTTAGAAGAAGCGCGTACGATTACGAAAAAGCCAAAGAAAAAAGGCAGCCGCTTAGGCAAGCGTCTGCGCCAGACGTTTGGGGCCTCCAAACCGGAAGATGAAAGTACCCCGAAGGAAAAATCGGAAGAAAAGCCAGCGGAAGAAGCCAAACCAAAAATCGAAGAAACACCCGCTGAAACGCCGGTAAAAGAAGAAATTTTACCGATGTTCATGCCGGAATCTTCTTCGCGCAAGGAAAGCACGGCTGCAGCCCGTCAGGCGAGCACCGAAAGCTTTTATTCGAATCTCGAAAGCATGGAAGATCTGATTTCAAACGATCCCCATAAAGCCAAGCCGGGCGACGGACTGAATCCGGAAGTGGAAAAAGAGCTTAGCTTTGAAGAACTCGTCAATTCCAATGAGCTGTTTGGCAATGAGAAAAAGCCGACCAGCTTCAGTGAACTGCTCCATTCCGGCTTTGGACAGCCGGAAACGGAAATCGCGGAAGAAGACATTCTGGTTCATACCGAAAAGGATAAAAACAGCGAAGCCGAACTCGCAAAAACCGCCGCTGCCGATCCTGCGGATGCGCCGGTTGTGATCGGCCGTACCCACTCCATGCCTTCCCTGACCGATCAGGTCCGGGAGATGGAAGAGCAGAAAAAGGCGGAAAAAGAGCGAAAAGCCAAAGAACGTGCTGCCGCAGCCGCCAAACGGGAAGCCGAGCGCAAGCGTAAAGAGGAAGAAGACAACGCTGTTTACGATCCAAAGGCATCGCTAGTCGATGACTACCGCTACGACGAATACCTCGATAAGAAGCGCTTCCTGCTTTCCGACTACAAGAAAACCGAAGAATACCTCAACACCCAGTCCCGTCAGGGCTTCCACTACGTTCACCATGAAGGCAAGAAGTTCTACTTTATCAAAGGCAAACCGCACGATTTCTATTACAAGATTCTCTACTTTGCCAAGGAACCTTCCGATGAATACTGGGATTCTCTGGAAGAAGAAGGCTGGAAAGAAATCGATACGTCTCCAAGCCGCAACAAGCGCGACGCGGGCTGGTACGTTGTCCGCAATGAACGCAAGGACGGCGACCTGACAAAAGTCATTGAAAACGAAGCCGAGAAATATCGCTATTTCACGAAATTTTCCTCGTCCTGCCGCTCGACTATGTTCCTGCTCTTTGTGGTTATGGTCTGCTCGGCAATATCCCTGTTCTTCCAGTGGTGGTTCAAGGGATTCAAGGCCGTCATGATCGCTTCGGCGGTCCTGTTTGTCATCGCGCTCTGGGTATTCCTGGTGTATGCACGACTTCTCAATAAGTCGCGCAAACAGGCATCCCTGCTGGCCGCAAGACTGCGTCTGGCGGAAAACGATCCAAAGTATAAAGCCATGCTTCATGCCAAGGATACCGACGAAGAACTCGAAGAAGCCTGGGATGCCATCGACGCCAGAGAAGACGACGAAGACGATGAGGATGACAAGTAATCCAAATTGGATGTATTAAATTCGACAATTAACACAAAAGACCTCTTTTCTGCTTACGTGTCTGCGCACGTGAGCGAAAGAGGTCTTTTTCAGTACTGGGCAGTCGCAGATCCTTTCTTTATTGCGGATCGCGTTTCGATTCGGACAGAGGAAAGGGAACGCAGCGGGCTATTCGCTTTTCAGTTCGGCCGGCAGCTGCAGAACGCCTTTTTCCTGAAGCTCGGCAACCGTCTGTTCCATGACCTGAGCGGCCAGAGTCACCGTCTTGAGACAGCGCTCTTCTTTGGAATGATGAAGCATTTTGCATTTGGCACACTGCGTATCGCCGACATGATTTTTAAAGTTTCGAACGAGGGCTGCCTGACTGGCGCGCAGCGGTTCGCAAAGATGCGCCTTGTCTTCAACGAGAAGGCAGGAAAGCGCGGCGTTGCAGGCGCACAGCGCGCCGCATACGTTGCCGGTATACAGACCGGAACCAAAGCCGGACATGAGAATGGATGCCTGCTTTCTGGGCAGACCAAGCTGGTAAACTTCATCGCAGGCCAGAATCAGCGTTTCGGCACAGTTGGTGTTTTCGCAGAGATAAATGCGGCGAACGGTTTCTTCAAGGGAGGGTAATGACATATGCAATATGCCGCACGCAGACGCAAATGCGGCTTTTCCTTTCTTTTTCACATCGCGTTTTTTCATCGACATTCCTCTGAAAAACTCTTCAGGAAAGCCGAGAATGCAAATTTTCTGGTTTGCCAGGCGATGTATTGGAAGTATACCGGATTCAGGTGCTTTTTGATCCAATCCTGTCCATATGGACGCAAATTCGTCCGGTTTCTTTGCGCCGGATGCTTTAGCCGTTAGAATCACTGAAGTGTTCCTTTCGGATGCAGAGATGAGGAACAGAGAAAAGAGGGGAAGTATGAATTCAAAACCGATGAAGGAAGAAATGGACAGTCTTGCGGGGGAACTTCTTGATCAGGAAGTTCTGATGGTCCTGCCAAAGCGGGTCATCCATCAGGAAAGCCCGCTTCCTGATGACTGGAATGTGGACTGGATCGATCAAAGCGCGATCCTGAAAAACGGAGAAGAAATCATCGCCGAAGCCCGGCTGACGGACGCCGATGACTTTGGCTTTCTGCGCCCGGCGATCTGCTTTGAAATGAGCGGGGAAAAAGAAGACGTGATGAAGGCGTTCGAATCGCTGATCAGCCGGCTTGCACTCGACTATGAGAAAACGCCATCCCGCAATCCGCTTTACATTAAGCTGAGTGCCCAGGATCTGGAACTGATCGCGAAGGCGAGCCGGATGGGCTTTATTTCCTATTTTGGGGAGTGGAAACAGGCCGATCCGGATGAATCGGAAGCGCTGTGGATCCAGATCACCGAAGATCTGCGCCGCCGTTTTCCTGGATAATCCCAAATCGACGCAGAAAGAAATGGACGCTGTCTTTGTCTGCCCAGACAAGAGCAGCTTTTTTTCTGCGCGAACGATTTGAGGAGAGTCGGTGAAAAGTACCAGACAGAAAGAAACCCGGCAGCTTCAGGAAGCTGCCGGGTCTGTATTGGTTCTGTAAAGGAAAAACAAACGAGCTAAGCCCGAAAAGTACAGGCTGCGCACAGATTGAACAAAGAAATGTCCGATACTGGGGCGTCCCCAAGATGGAATGCGGAACAATTATTCGTCCGAATCGGACTTGATCGTATCCAGAAGACCGTTCATTTCGCTCTGGAAAGTAAGGGTATAGGCATGAATCGAATCGAGCATGGCTCTGGCCTGCTCTGGATCGAGCGAGGCAAAGGCATTGGTCTCCGCCTGATGAATGCCTGCCAGTACCGGATGGAATTTTTTCCGGCCCGCTTGAGTCAGTTTGACGCCTTTGGCTTTCTGGGAGCCGGGAATCGGTACGAAGTCAATCCATCCTTTTCGGTTCATTTTGGACAGCGCGGAATTCAGAGTCTGGACCGGGATGTGAATGCGTCTGGCGATGTCGGCCTGACATAAAGGAGGATCGGCATCGAACACCTCGAGCAGAACCCACAGCTCATTTTCCGTAATCTGAAGCGTTTTGGCAGCCGTAAGGTACGTAGCCCAGTTGTCCGATTCAAGATCGACAAGTTCGTTATACAGCTCCGGCGCACAGCGTCCGTTTTTCGCTGGGATACTGCTGCGCTTTTTCGTATCATCCATGACTCATTTCCTCGCTTAGGACCAGATTTGGCAGTTACATTCGATGCCGTCTTCCGGATCAGGCAGGAAGCGGAATTTTTCAAACTTCGATTGTCTGGCATCATATCGGTCTGGTCTTCTTCCAGTTTACCATTGTCGCGGGAGCCCAAAACGAGCGGCGTCTCCAGCCGGATGCGTTTTAGATCGCATGGGCGTTGGGCTCCATCGGGCCGGATTTCTGTTCATGCGAGAAATAGCCGTATTTCTTACGGCAAAGGCAGAGCAGAAGAAATGCGGTAAGCATCGCCATGGCTTCGGCACACGGCATGGAAAACCAGATGCCGTCGACACCCCAGACGGCTGTGAAAATCAGAATGAAACCGACCTGGAACACCAGCGAGCGTACGACGGAAATGATGGCCGAAACCGGACCGTCATTGAGCGCGGTAAAGAAGCCGGATCCAAAAATCGAAAAGCTGGAAAACAGGAACACAGGCGAGAAGATGTTAAACGCCTGAATCGTAAGGGCCATCAGTTCGGGATCGTAACCCGCAAAAAGACGGGCAAGCGGGGCAGCCAGCAGTTCGGTGGAAAGAAACATGCCCACAGATCCCACGGCCACAATCCACAGCGATTTACGGGTAAGGCTGGCGAGCTCCTGCTTATCGCCCCGTCCATACTGACAGGAGACGAGCGGCGCGCAGCCGACGGTATAGCCCATGGAAACGGCCATGAAAATCATCGATACGTACATCACGTTCCATACACCGCTACGCCGTCTTCACCGGCAAACCGCATAAGCTGATAGTTGTACAAAATGGAAATCAGAGAAGACGCGCAATTGGAAAACAGCTCGGAAATTCCATTCAAAGCCGCCTGTCCAAATTCCTTAAGGCGAATGCGGCTGGCCGTAAAGTAAAGAACTTTGTCCTCTTTCAAACGAAACGGTTTTTTCGCGGGAGAAAGAAAGCAGAGGATTGAAAGCGCAGCGCAGAGCAGCTGTCCAAGGGCAGTGGCGATCGCTGCACCAGGAGCACCCCTGCCCAGAACGCCCACAAAAAGAACGTCCTGCACAATGTTGAGCATGCCTCCCGCAAACGTGACCGCGAATCCGGCCTGCGGAATTCCGGCGGTTACGAAGATGCTCTGAAAGTACATCTGAATCATGTAGAGCGGAAGAGAAAGCTGAAGAATGGATCCGTACTGCAAAGCGTAAGGCATCATCTGTTCGCTGCAGTCCATCCATTCCAGCAATGGCCGCAAAAAGACCAAGCCAAGAACGGACAGGATCATTCTGAGAATCACCGTGGCTGTGAGCAGACTCGTCATCTGCTTTCTGGCTTTTTGGGGATTCTGTTCGCCGAGCGTCTTGCCGACCAGGGCGGAAGAACCGGCGCCCATCATAAAGTCGAAACTGGCGAGAATCATGAGAACCGGCATGATGAAATTGACTGCCGCAAAAGCGGTTTTGCCGGCAACGCTGGATAGGAAATAGCCGTCTACGACGCCATAGATCGATGTGAAAACCATGACAAGAATCGTGGGAAGCGTGAAGCGCAGCAGCTTTGGAATCGAATAGTGCTGCGCAAGCGTGTTCGTCATATAAACCTCCTAAAATTTATCCGAAATCGGACAAAATAGAATATATCCGATATCGGATAAAATGTTAAGGCAGAGGGATCTTCCAAAATTTCACATAGTCTTTCTGAAGCGCGAAAATCCGCTGCGGCAGGTGAAGACAGCGTTTCTTTGCTTCTGCGTTTATTCGATCTGCTCAATCAGGCGAAGACGAAAAAACGCCGGAAATTGGCAAATTTCCGGCGCGATTTTTGTTTGGCAGGCAGAATGCCTGGAAAACATCGGCTTAGTATTCTTTGGTTTTGGCGTAAATATCGAGGATCAGACGCTTTGTATCTTCCCAGCCCAGGCACGGGTCGGTAATGCTCTGACCGCGCACATAGTTTTCGCAGATGTCCTGACGGCCTTCAATGAGATAGGATTCGATCATGACGCCTTTAACAAGCTTGCGGATTTCTGGATGATACTTGCGGTTGTGCATGACGTCCATGACGATGCGGATCTGCTCCTTGTATTTCTTATCGGAGTTGGAATGGTTCGCGTCCACGATGACCGCCGGGTTGGCGAGACCGGCTTTCTTGTACAGATCGCTGACGATTTTCAGGTCTTCGTAATGGTAGTTCGGGATGGTCTTGCCGTACTTGTCGACGCCGCCGCGCAAAATGACGTGGGCGAGGGGATTGCCGTCGGTCTGTACGTCATAGCCGCGGTAAATGAAGCGATGAGGATGCTGGGCAGCCGTGACGGAGTTCATCATGACGGAAAAGTCGCCGGATGTCGGGTTTTTCATACCGACCGGAATGTCGATGCCGCTGGCGACGAGACGATGCTGCTGGTTTTCGACCGAACGGGCACCGACCGCTTCGTAGGACAGAATATCGTCCAGAAAGGAACGGTTTTCCGGGTACAGCATTTCATCCGCTGTGGAAAGGCCGGTTTCTTCAATGACACGCAGATGCATGCGGCGAATGGCTTTCAGACCTTCAAGCAGGTCGGGCTGTGCGTTTGGATCCGGCTGGTGGAGCATGCCTTTATAGCCGTCTCCAGTCGTTCTTGGCTTATTGGTGTAGACACGCGGAATGATCATCAGACGGTCTTTAACAATTTCGTTCAGACCGGCGAGCTTATGGCAGTATTCGAGAACGCTGTCTTCATTATCCGCGGAGCAGGGACCGACGATGACGATAAAGCGATCGTCCTTGCCGGTGAAAATGTCCGCAATTTCCTTATCTCTCTGGGCTTTGATGGCTTTGGCTTTGTCCGACATCGGGATTTCTTCTTTGAGAAGGTCGGGATCGGGCAGCTGATGATTAATATGAATCGACATACGTATTGATTTCCTCTTTCAATTTGTTACATAAAATTTCATTCGGTTTTCAGTATAGCATTGCACGCCGTAATGAAAAGGAAAGCGTAAAACTCCCAAAGGAGTGCACGAAAAAACGTCAGAAAATCGACGAGGAATCCCTGATCCTGTCCGACATCGCCCCCGCATGCAAGATCGAAATGTTACGGACAGAGCTATGTATAGATCCAGCTTTCTGTATAAAACAGAAGGCGGCAAACGGCGAAGTCAAAGCGAATAATGAAATCCCGCTCTTTCTTACAGGATCACCCGTCAAAAATCGAATCCTTTTCTTGCTTTCAGAGAACGGCCGGACGGGTCAAATGAGATGCCCAGAGCCGGCCGATTCGGACAAAATCGTATCAAAGAAAGGATTTGCATAACTTGGTATGGATTAAGGGGATGTTTAAAAATGGATTCTTTTTCTGTATCATAGACAAATAGATATGAGGTGAATTTGATTATGAAAACCTACGAAGTTCGACTGGGTTCGAGCGAAGGAGAAAGCACAGCTCCTTTTAACGGCAAGTCCTTTCGCAAACTGAGCGACGCATCGGCACAGATGAAGCGAATTGTCGCAATGCTTCAGGACGACAACAGCCTGATTTCCGACGATCTCGGAATCTGGATTATTCGAAAAAACGCCCGCAAAAATGAGCCGGGAACGCAAACGGAACTGGTTCAGATGCTCTGCGGACTGGATGAAGATACCAACGAATTCTGCTACGAAGGCATTTATCATTTGACAGCCTGCACCGATTTTGAACGCATGATTCTGATCGGCGAAAAGAAAGGCAGCTGGCTGGGCGACTACAGCGTGCAGATCGCTTCCCAGGGCGTAAGCGAAGTCTGCTTCTTCTCGGATCTGGAAATGATTCTGGAATCCGTTAAGGATCTCAAAGGTACGCCGGACCAGATTCGCAACCGCCTGCTGACGATCTACCGTCGTGTCAACGACAAGGAAGCCGAGCCGATTGCGCTGTTCCTCTACACGCTTAAGGACGGCGAGCTCGTTCTGCAGAGCCGCGTGAACGTCGCCGGTGAAGATCGCGACTTTGAAATGCTCGATCAGTTCATTTTGAGCGAGCAGAATCTGCCGGTTGTAGATGCCGAAAACGAAACGGCCGAAGAAGCTGCAGAAAAAGCGGAAGAAGCTGCCTTGAAAGAGGAAGCAGAAGAGGCAGAAGAAGCAGCAGAAGAAACCAAAGAAGAAATGATCGAAGCGGTTTCGGCTCAAGCGTAATTCTCTTCCAGTACAAAATCATTATTATTCAGGCAAAAAAGTCGGTGAAAGCCGGCTTTTTCTGTTGGAATAAATCCGTTGGAAAAGCACGGTATTGAGCTTGCAAACGAAAGTATAGAGAACTATACTGTTAGCAAGCTTAGAGATTAAGTGCTAATTCGCGTATACGCGCGAGTTCGATTATGGAGGTCTGAATGTCTGAACGAAAAGAATTCAAGGCGGAATCGCGCCGCCTGCTTGATCTGATGATCAATTCCATTTACACGCACAAGGAAATCTTTCTGCGTGAGCTGATTTCGAATGCGTCCGATGCACTCGATAAATACTATCTGGATTCGCTGAAAAACCATAAGATTCCAGAAAAACTGGCGATCCGCATCGATTTTGATGAAAACGCAAGAATGCTCACGATTTCCGATAACGGAATCGGCATGACCAAAGAAGAACTCGAAGACAATCTGGGTACCATCGCTAAATCCGGCTCGCTTGCCTTCAAGGAAGAGCTCAAGAAGGAAAAGGAAGCCGGTGAAAACCCGGAAGCCAGCAGTGACTCCGAAGCGGCAGCCAATTCCGATGTCGACATCATCGGTCAGTTTGGCGTCGGCTTCTATTCCGCATTCATGGTCGCGTCCAAAGTCACCGTCGTTTCGAAGGCGCTCGGCAGCGATCAGGCCTGGAAGTGGGAATCCGATGGAACCGACGGCTATACGATTGAAGAAGCCGAACGGGACGATCATGGTACAACCATCACCCTGCTTCTGAAAGAAGATGACGAAAACGAGAAATACTCCGAATATCTGAATTCCTGGAAACTGGAGATGCTCGTTAAGAAATATTCCGACTATATCCGCTATCCAATTGAAATGGATATCACGACGCAGAAACCGGTAAAACCGGATGAAGAAGCGAAGGAAGCGGAAGAGCTGGCAGAACCGAAATTCGAAACGGTTACCGAGACACGCACCCTGAACTCCATGATTCCGCTCTGGAAAAAACAGAAATCGGAAATCACGCAGGAAGAATTCGATCAGTTCTATCAGGATCATTTCAACAACTACACCAAACCGCTCGATACGATCTTCTTCAATATTGACGGTTCGATTTCCTTTACCGCGCTGCTGTACGTACCGTCCAAGCGTCCGGAAAACTTCTACTCCAGCACTTTTAAACCGGGTCTGGAACTGTATTCGCGCGGCGTACTGATTGAAAGCCACTGCGAGAGCCTGCTCCCGGATTACCTGCGCTTCATGCAGGGTCTGGTCGATTCGCAGGATCTGTCGCTGAACATTTCGCGTGAAATGCTTCAGCACGATCATCAGCTGCGCTTCATCCGCAAGCAGACCGAACGTAAAGTTCTTTCCGCTCTGGCAAGCATGCAGGAGAAGAAACCGGAAGACTATCTGAGCTTCTGGAAAAACTTCGGAATCAGCCTGAAGATCGGCATTTACAATTCGCAGGGCGCTGACACCAGCAAGCTGGAAAACCTGCTCATGTATCCGACCAGCGATGACGGCAAGTACAAATCGCTCAAGGAATTTGTCGCTTCCATGCCGGAAGAAGATAAGGACATTTACTATCTGTCTGGAACGAACATCGATACGCTGAACAAGCTGCCGGCAGCGGCCAAGCTGAAAGCCAAAGGCTATCCGGTTCTGTATCTGACCGATGAAGTCGATGAGTTCATCATCCAGATGATCAGCCAGTACGACGGCCACAGCTTCAAGAACGCCGCTCAGGGCGATCTCGATCTCGATACCGAAGAAGAAAAAGAAGCTCTGAAGACTCAGAACGAAGAAAACAAGGACCTGCTGACGTACATGAAGGACGTACTGCCTGAAGTCAGCGAAGTCCGTCTGTCCAACCGTCTGGTCGATGATCCGGTTATGCTCGTTGCCGGCGACGGCCTCTCCTTTGAAATGGAGCACATCTTTGATGTCTTTGCCAAACAGGCTGGCGAAGACACTAACCCGGGTCTGCAGGCTTCCCGTATTCTGGAAATCAATCCGAACAACCCGATCTGGAACGTCCTGCGTACAGAGTATGTAACCGATAAGGACAAGGTTAAGGAAATCGCGCAGATCCTCTACGATCAGGCGTGCCTGATTCAGGGCTTTGCCATTAAGGATCCAGTCGAATACTCCCGCAAGGTCGCTTCGCTGCTGTCGACAATGGCGACTGCCGATGCGAAAAAGGACTAAAGGGCTGAATTGAGAATTCGATGATTCTCGTTTAACCAGACAACCCAGTTTCGTCTTTGAATCCTGATTTAAAAAATCCAGCATCATCAAAACCGATTTGAATCTCTGCGCAGACGCAGAACCAGAACAGCTCTGGTCAGGCGTCTGCGTTTTTATATGGCAATTTTTGCCGCGCCTTTTGCTGCCTTCCAGGCCGCTTCCAGACGATCGGAATGGCTTCGTCTTTTTGAACAGAACCCCGTTTTTATATCCGTGTCATTCTGGAGTATGGATCAGAGCAGGAAAAAGCAGAAAAATGTATACTTTCAAAGGCCGCACCTTCTTGGAAAGGTTCGTTCGCATTTTGTATTTCTCTGTCCCAGAAATCGGATAGGAACGCTGGCAATACTGGTTTCCCCGTCGATCCAGCCAGTGCAGGCGGCCTGCCCAGGAAAAGAAGGATTGATTAAACATGAATCAGAAACAACCTAAACAGGCACAGGAAACCTTCAGCTCGAAAAAGTTCAAGCTGATGATTTACATGACCGCGCTGAGTGCCGGCGCCCTGCTGATCTCCAATCTGGCAGCGGTAAAGCTCTGGAATATGGGCGGAATCGCCGTCGATGGCGGTCTCGTTCTCTTCCCGCTGACGTATATACTCAGCGACCTGATTGTAGAACTGTACGGAAAAGACCGTTCCCGCAGCGTAATCTATGCAGGCTTTCTCGTCAACGTGATTGCGGCACTCGTCTTTTATGTCGTAATCGCACTGCCGCCGTATCCCGGCTGGGATATGCAGGAAGCGTATGCGATGGTGCTTGGTTTTTCGCCCCGCATTATTCTGGGAAGTCTTAGCGGCTATCTGACCAGCAGTCTTCTCAACAACTATCTCTTCGAAAAAATGCGCGCGTCCTCCGGAATCTTTGCCCGAAGCTTTATCGCGCGTGCGCTGACCTCTTCGGTTTTTGCGCATATTCTCGATACGATCGTATTCGAAACGATCGCTTTTCTCGGCGTTCTCTCCTTCCAGGAATTTCTGATGCAGGCTCTGTTTGCCTATATTCTCGGAATGGGACTGGAGTTCGTTCTCTCGCCCGTCGAAATCGCCATTGAAAAAGCGCTGAAAAAATGGCTGAATGAAAAGCAGTAAACCGTTCGAAAACGTACCGGAAAATTCGCATCTCCGATCGAAACAAGAGACGAAGCCCTTCTTCCAAAACGCATGAACCGGATGGAAACATCGAGACTTTCGTCCCAAGCAAGGCTTTAAGCGAAAAAAACAGTCCAGAAGATGCAGTCTTTCTGGACGTATCGTGAATACACAGAAAGGCAGGTTATGAATATGGATCAGACATCCGTTTCTTCTGCAGAAGACAGAATGGAAACAAAAGATACGACCCAGCAAAGCTTTCCCAATCGCTTTTCCTTTGAAATCCTGGAGAGAATTCCAGGCCATCTGGGTCGCGCAGGAATTATTCACACGCCGCACGGGGATATTCATACACCTGCATTCATGTGTGTTGGAACCCATGGCGAAGTTCGTTACGTCAGTATGGAGCAGCTGAAGGAAATCTGCGCGCAGGCGATGCTCTCCAACGGCTACCATCTGCGCGGCCGTTCGCAGGAAATCGCAGATGCCGGCGGTCTGGCAAAGTGGTCCGGCTGGAACAGTCCGGCGCTGACGGACTCCGGCGGCTTTCAGGTCATGTCGCTTGGAAGCGGCATCGGCAAAGTCGTCAGCATGGACCGGGAAAAGGAAGTCGTCAACGCGCCGAAAAAGGAGCGTCTGGCTATTGTCATGGAAGACGGCATTCAGTTCCACGATCCATTCACCGATCAGGATGACTTTATCGGTCCGAAAGAATCCATGGAAATTCAGTGCCGGATCGGTGCGGACATTCATATGGCGTTTGATGAACTGACGTCTCTGGCCGATACGTATGAATACAATAAGGAAGCGCTGGAGCGTACGGAACGCTGGGCGCAGATTTCTCTCGATGTCCATAAGCAGCACCGCGACGATCTCGGCTATCGCCAGTCGCTTTACGGCGTACTGCAGGGTGGTCGCTGGGAAGATTTGCGCCGCTCGACCGCGAAAAAGCTTGGTCAGATGGACTTCGATGGATATGGCCTTGGCGGCGCGTTTCTCAAGAGCGATCTTGGAGAAATTCTGAAATGGTGCAACGAAGAACTGCCGGAAGGTAAGCCTCGCCATCTGCTTGGCCTATCCCGGCCGGATGACATTCTCATCGGTTCGGAAAACGGAGCCGACACCTTTGACTGTGTCGCCCCCACCCGCGAAGCGCGTCATGGCCGCCTGTATACGAAGTACGGCTACATCAATATCGAAAAGTACGCAGGAAGTCTCGACGTCATCGATGAACACTGCGACTGCCCGGTATGCCAGGCCGGCTATACCCGTGATGAACTGCGCGCGCTTCTCAAAAGTCAGGATCCAGAAGACCGGGAGAAGTACTTCACACTGGCCAGCATCCATAACCTGCGTTTTACGATCCGTCTGACGGAAGAAATTCGACAGGCTATTCTGGACGGCCGCTTTGAAGAATACAAGCAGCAGTTCATGAAAGACTATTACGGCTTCTCGCCAAAAGGCGCAGCCAACGAGAAGAAAAATACGAATAAACAATAAATCCAGAATCCGGTAAACACTTTGCAGACGGTGAACCGGAATACGAACAGAAATGATTTACGAGCAGAACGTACCGTCCAATTCGTCCGTTGCGCGGATTACTAAGGGCACAGTTCTGCTCGTTTTTTCATGTCTTACAGAAACGGGGAAAGTACAGAAAATGTGTACGTATTGCGCCGCTTTAATACAGACAAATATGGTATACGATTAGATTTTTAAATAAAACAGAGGATTGAAAAAGTAACATAAAATGAAACAAAACTGTAATTAAAAAATACAGGGAAAAACGACATTTTCATGTTGATTTTCCCCACTTTGGGAAAGTGGTTCCATATAGCTCCTACACTGAAAACAGAAAGGTGCAGGTTCGAGTCAGCTGGTCAGATCGGGCAGTCTGATCATTCGGGTCATTCTCGAACTTCGCACATTCGCTTTGCACGAAGGAGTATGTATGAAAACAAAGCAATCAATGAAGAAGCTGCTGTCGCTGGCTTTATGCCTGAGCGCGCCGGTTTCGATGATGATCTCCATGCCGCAGACCGTTCTGGCACAGGAAGCGACGACCGCGCCGCAGGAACTGCCAGATGTCTCGGATAAGAAAGAAAATGGAACCTGGGGAACAGTAAAATACTATCTTCTGGATGACGGAACCCTGTATTTTGGACCTGGTCAGACAGCCACCACCCCAAAGAAATTTTATCTGGCAAGCTCTGTTACACGCATCGTCTGCCATCCCGATTTTGATTCCAGTCCGCTGACTTCCATGTATGAGATGTTTTATAACTATACAAAACTTGAAGACATTTCCGGACTGTCAGAATGGGATATCAGTAATGTAACTACCATGTACGGTGCTTTTGCGAATACAAAAATTAAAAATACCGATGCGCTTTCCTCCTGGGAATCTTCTAAACTAGGGGGACTGAACAGTACGTTTTCCGGCTGTACGGAACTCACCGATTTAAGCGGACTGGCTAATCTTGGAAAAAGCGGCTCCATTCGCGACATGAACGGCGCTTTCCTTGGCTGCACAAGTCTGGAATCTCTGCATGGACTGGAAGACTGGTTTTCCGCGGAAGAATCCAGTCTGGATTCCATGTCCTCAACGTTTGAAGGGTGCACGAAGCTGAGCGATGTATCTGCTCTGTCCGGATGGAACACCATGAACGCGACCAACCTCTGCCAGACGTTTAACAGCTGTCCGATTTCCGATCTTTCGGTCTTTTCCAACTGGAACGTTTCGAAAGTCAGCGGCTTTGCGGGAACGTTTACCGGAAATACTGCTCTTACATCCCTGAAGGGACTGGAAAACTGGAATACAGCCAGCGCCAGTTCCTATGCGCAGATGTTTGAAAACTGCACAAATCTGAAAGATGCGAATGCGATGAGCCACTGGAAAACCGAAAAATGGTTCAGTGCGGACAATATTCTAAACAATACTGCTGTCACTCATCTGGATTTATCGGGCTGGAATACCGCACAGATGTTTTTCAGTGATACATCGAGTTATTTGTTCTCCAATCCGCTTACCGCAATCCGACTTTCTGCAGATTACCTGAGCATGATCCGCCCGAATAAGCAGGCGCTTGTCAAATCGAAAAACAGCGACGCCTACGGGGATTCCTGGGTCAGCCAGAACCTGCACGGACCGTATACGTCCGCAGAACTGACTGATGGAACAGTTACATGGACCGAAGACATGGATGGCTGGTGGGGACGAGCCAAAACGGCGACTCTCGTCGACGAAGCGCATGGTTTGACCAAAACGATTTCTCTTCCCGCCGATCTGGAAGTCAGCCTTCCGCTTGGAACGGGCGCCTTTGACGGGAGCCCATTCCATGCCAGAGTCATCGGGTGGAAAAAAGCCAATAGTGAAGAAACCATCACGAAATATACAGCTGGACTGAGCTAAGAAAATATTGAACTCAACCCGGTATGGGAATTCGAGCTGCATGCGAACACCTGGACGTTTGATGCCAACGGCGGTACTGGAACGATGGATTCCATTGAGGTGAGCGTACCTTCGGATACGTCCGCTCGCGTTCCAGACTGCTCGTTTACCCGCGAAGGCTACACGTTTACCGGCTGGAATACAAAAGCCGACGGCAGCGGTGATAATATCGCGGTTGGCGATACGATTGACGTGGATTACTCCATTGACCAGTTCACCGTATACGCACAATGGAAGAAAACTCCTTCGCATCAGGTTGCCTTTGAAGCCAATGGCGGCACAGGCGATATGGAGACGCTGATCTGGAATGGTGAAGAAGATCACGCTTTGCCAAAAAATGGCTTTACCCGAACGGATTATGAATTCACGGGCTGGAATACGAAAGCTGACGGTACGGGTATAACCTACGCGGATGAAGCGCAGCTGAGCGGCGGTGAAGAAGACTCTGAACTTACGTTATATGCTCAATGGAAAAAGATACCGTCTCATATGGTAACCTTCGCTGCAAATGGCGGAACCGGCACTATGGAACCTCTGCTCTGGAAAGGAGAAGAGGGAAATAAACTGCCCAAAAATACCTTTACCCGATTCGACTGGATCTTTACCGGCTGGAATACAAAGGCCGATGGTACTGGTACCGCTTATGCCGATGAAGCCCAGCTGACCGGCGGCGAAGACGATACGGAAATCACGCTGTATGCCCAATGGAAGGCTGTCCTGCATTACGATCTTCTCGATCAGGCGATTGAAAAAGGCGAGTCAATCGCTTCGAAATCGTTCAAATCAAATCAGAACGAGACACTCAATGCGGCGATTGCAGAAGCAAAAACGGTTCGAACACAAAGTGAATCGCAGATCGAGATCGACCAAGCCGCCAGAACGCTCAATCAGGTACTTCTGTCTCTTCGCCTGACCACGGATACAGCACTGCCGAGTCTATAGAGCGCCATTTCCGCTTGGAAATGATAGAGGAGATCCGTTTTTGAGAAAACGGAATCCGACCGATCCTAAACAAACGGCACCAAAATGAAAAGTCCGCTAGTGTCGGAAAACCAGATTTGGCTCCGACCTGGCGAACTGTTTGTTTGTACGAGGATTGAGCAGGGAAAGAAAAAACAGGCTGCGATCATTCCTTTCTCAGGAAGAAACTGCTGTTTAGCAAAAGAACCGCGTTACCTGTTTTACTCAAACGAGGAGGCTATGTCCTCGGATTGTTCACGTTCTTTCAAAAAGTCTGCCAGAGGGGTGCACAGGTGATTCCACATATAATTGAACTCAGTGCGATATGCCTGGTACATTTCCCAGTCTTTTTTTGCTCCATCGAAAGTAAATGATTCCTGATTATCACTTGAACCATCACCATAGCGGTAGTTTTTTAAAGAAAGCGAACCCGTTCCGTCTTTTCGATGGACGAGGTAGGTTCGATGTAAAATCGGCAGCGAACATACGCGTACCTCTAGCAGTTCTGGGTAATTGGCGCTTCGTTCTCTCCAGATATTGAAGTTGTCTTCTGTTTTTTGTAGTTTAAAACTGGTCCAAAAAAGCGAAAATCGGATTTGAAAACTG
>NZ_CAPAEZ010000051.1:0-18634 GCF_948576815.1 uncultured Allobaculum sp. | reverse complement strand
AATTATCCCAAGGAGGCGGTCGAGAAAATACCCGTCTTTTATTTGACGCTTACTTGTCCTGCAGCTTCTTCCAGTGTTTTTTTATGAGATTCCTCCATAGGCACCCGGCCTTTTCCGTATTTACGCAGAAAAAAGCAGGAGCACTCTATTCTCTCCTGCTTTATGTGATTTTATGGGTCGGAAATTCAGCGTCCAGACACAGGGGCGACAAGTCGGATCGAATAAGCAGACAATCATTCCGTTTTGTCTGTTTCGGCTCTCATACGGTCGCACTTTTCTTTTTGCGATGTCAGCTCTGCCGGATCGGCTGGATCCTCTGGCTTGAGATCCCCATCCTTTTGTGCTTCTTCGGCTTTGCTGCCTTTTTCGGTTTCTTTAGCCTTTTCGTCTTCTTTGGCTCTGGCGATGATCTCGTCCAGACTTTCGTCGGGCGTGACGTCTTCTTCAATCATCCTGGGAAGAATCCGTGCGCGGACGGCGCCATAGGCGCAGACGACGGCACCAAGAACAATCAGTTCCGTCCGATCCCAGACAAAGCCGAAAACCATAATCAGCACGCCGGCAAGCGCCAGCTGGATCTGGGTAAACAGCAGTTTCTGTCTTGGGGTCATCAGCGAATGGTCGTTCCGGGTTCAACGGCGTCATCCAGGAAGACAACGGCAGGCTTGCCGTCCTTGCCCACGCTGCACAGCAGCATGCCCTGACTTTCCACGCCGCGCAGTTTAGCCGGCTTCAGGTTGGCGACAACGACAACCATTTTTCCCTGAATGTCTTCCGGCGCATACGCCTGTGCAATGCCGGAAACGATCTGGCGGACATCGCCGTTTCCAAGATCGACGGTTTCCACAAGCAGGCGGTTTGCGTCTGGATGAACTTTGGCTTCAAGAACGCAGCCGGCTTTCAGAGACACTTTCGCAAAGTCATCGATCTCGATCGGCTCTGCGGGCTTCTCTTCTTTTTTGGAGGCCTTCTTCTCTTTTTTCTTTTCTTTCTTCGCGGCTTTTTCGGGTTCTTCCTGCGTCAGGCCGTTTTCTTTCGCAAACTTGGCGGCATCAATACGCGCAAAGAGCGGTTCGATCTTTTCGGCGACATGAATGCCCTGTTCGAGCGCACCGAAATGACGGGCGGAATCAAGCGTGCGTTCCTTTGTGTTGAGCGCATCGAGAATTTTTGCCGAAGTTTCGGGCATGAAACTTTCGAGCAGAATGCCGGCAATGCGGATGCTTTCGAGCAGGTTGTACAGAACCGTTTTCAGACGCGGCAGATCCTCTTCGGATTTGGCCAGCTTCCACGGTTCGGTTTCATCAATGTATTTATTGGAACGGCGCAGAAGGGTGAAGATTTCGTCGAGCGCAGCGCTGACCTGGAAGTCTTCCATCTTCTCTTCGGTTTTCACCACCGCATTTTCGGCAGCTGCTTTGAGTTCGTCATCGACCGGTGCAGTCACGCCTGGATTTTCGACAAGACCGTCAAAGTACTTGTTTTCCATGGCAATCGTACGGCTGACGAGGTTTCCAAGGACGTTGGCCAGATCGGAGTTGATGCGTTCGATCATCAGATCCCACGTAATCGTTCCGTCCTGTGCAAACGGCATTTCGTGCAGGCAGTAGTAGCGAACGGCGTCGACGCCGAAATGTTCAACGAGTTCTTCGGCGTAAATGACGTTGCCTTTGGATTTGGACATTTTGCCCTCTCCAATTAACATCCACGGATGACCGAAGACTTTTTTGGGCATCGGCAGATCGAGCGCCATCAGGAAGATCGGCCAGTAAATGGTATGGAAGCGAAGAATGTCCTTGCCGATAATGTGAGTCGCCGGCCAGAACTTCTTAAAGGCTTCCGGCTGTTCTTCGCAGGGCAGATCGGCATCGTAGCCAAGCGACGTAATATAGTTTGTCAGCGCATCGAGCCATACATAGACAACGTGCTTGCTGTCGAAATCGACCGGGATGCCCCAGGAGAAGGACGTGCGGGATACGCACAGATCCTGCAGACCGGGTTTGAGGAAGTTGTTGACCATTTCGTTTTTGCGGCTTTCGGGCTGAATGAAATCCGGATGATCCTCAATATACTTCATCAGACGATCCGCGTATTTGCGCATGTTGAAGAAGTAGGCTTCTTCTCTCGCTTTGTGAACGGGTCTTCCGCAGTCCGGGCAGTTGCCGTCCACGAGCTGCGACTCGGTCCAGAACGATTCGCAGGGTGTACAGTACCAGCCTTCGTATTCGCCTTTGTAAATGTCGCCCTGTTCATACAGACGACGGAAAATTTTCTGTACCGCTTTGACGTGCTTTTCGTCGGTGGTGCGGATGAAGCAGTCGTAGGACGTATTCATCAGATCCCAGTTGGAGCGGATTTTTCCGGCAACGTCATCGACGAAGGCCTGCGGCGTAATGCCTGCCGCGGCGGCTTTTTCTTCAATTTTCTGACCGTGTTCGTCGGTTCCGGTCTGAAAGAAGACATCGTAGCCCTGCGCCCGTTTAAAGCGGGCGAGCGCATCGGAGAGAATGATCTCGTAGGTGTTTCCAATATGTGGTCTTCCTGACGTATACGCGATCGCGGTCGTCAGAAAGTAAGGCGTTTTCTCTGTCATGTACCTGTTGCTTCCTTTCTTGAGCGGCTTTCCCGAAAGCCAAAAAATCGCTTTTGCAGGTTCAGCGTGGCGGCTCCGGAATCTGTCTGGCGTTCGGTCTGTCTGTGCGTAAAGTGCAGCAGACAAAGCGCCCGTTCCGGCATGCCGATTCATTGAAAAATTTTACCACAAACCGGACCAATTCCATCTTTGCCCGCGAAATCCCCTGCGCTCATGGCGAAAGTATGAAAAGCTTCTCGTGTTTATTTGTCGTTTTCATGCTTTGCGCAATCTTGCGGCACCCATCGAAGCGAGCAAAAGTAAAAACAGATCCCGCCCTGAACAAACAGGGCGGGATCCTTGTGCCTTTGAACATTCTAAAGCAGTAAAGCGATCAGCCGGCACGTTTGGAAGAAGACGGTCTGGGCGGTTCGAGGGCAGCCTGCGTAAAAAGCTCGACTACCGAACGGGCTTTGCCGGTCATCGTCGTTACGCCCATCTTTCGATCGGGACGTCTTGTGCCATGGTAATCCGAACCGGCGGTAATGAGCGATTTTTCCTCGCCGGCCAGTTTGAGCAGGAAGCGCTTTTCGGCTTCCGTATTGTTGGGAGCGAACACTTCAAAGCCGTCGAGTCCGCCATCCATCAGCCGAAGGAGAACTTCACTGGAAATGCGGGAAATGTGCCAGCCGGAAAGTACGGCCAGTCCCCCGGCCTGATGAATGCCTTCAATGACTTTCAGGGCGTTTGGGTATTTATACGTAATGTGACACGGGCCGCCTGGACCGAAATAGTCCCGCAGGAACGCCTCACGGGCTTCTTTTTCCGAACGGGCGCTGATCAGATAGCTCGATACAGCCGGCAGCTTGCGGGCTTCGGGCGTATCGAATACCAGATCGGTCAGCTCCTGCGGACGCAGCAGCTTGAAGCGCGAGTTGGAAAGCAGGGATTCCGTATCGACTTTCATGCCGGTTGCGGCTTCAAAGGCGCGGATCCGGTCGATCGACGCGTCTTTTTCCCGTTTCAGGGAAAGGCGTTCAATCTGGTCGAAAAACGACGCCGTCCAGTCGATGTAGTAGCCCAGAATCCGGACGCGTTCTCCATCGAGTTCACAGTCGATTTCGACGCCCGGAATGTAGCGGATGCCATACATTTTCGCAAAGCGCACCGCCTGGGCGTTGGCTCTGGCGTTGTTATGGTCGGTAATGGAAATGACTTCCATGTTCTGTTCTTTCGCCTGACAGAAAATATCTTCCACTTCCCCGTCCGCGTCGTCGCTGAAGCTTGAGCGAATGTGCAGATCGATCGGCCAGATCTGTTTTTCTTCCTCGCTCAGTGCCGGTTTAACCTGCCCTTTGGGCTGCGGTTTTGCCGCCTGAGCCGCGGGCTTTTCCGACGGAGAAGCGGCGGAAGAATTTTCGTTTTCTTCCGTATTGGACGGAGCCGGTTTCTGGCCCTTGGCTTTCGAGCCGACGACGCGCATGGAATAGCGCGGCGTATACACCAGAGCCAGATTGAGCAGCCAGTCAAAAATGGTCTGCTGGTGAGGGGATGCGAGAACGCAAAGTCCGTTCACGCCCCACCATAAGAAGATGCCCCAGATGGAGAAGAAATATCCAAAAAGCATCATCGGCGCGCCGATGCCGAGCAGTTCGCGCACGACAAGCCGCATGACGGTTGCCGGTTTTTTATCCGCCCGTACTAGACGCAGTCCCATCAGCCGTCCGCCCCACGAGTACCCGCCCTTGGAGGCGGTGTACAGGGGAAGAAGGATGCAGCTCGTCAAAAAGAGCAGGGCATACATTATATAAAAAAGCAGATCGAAATAAGCCGGGGAGATGACTCCCGATAAAATCAGGATAAACTCAACGCCCCAGACGTAGACGGGGAGCAGACAGATGCTCAGATCAATCAGATACGCATACAGGTGATTCTGATAGTCCGCAAACGTCCGGTTTAAAAAGACGGCTTTCTTATAGCCTTCTTTTACATAGAGTTCCTGTTCCTTGACAAATTTCGCCCGCTCGAGATCTTTCTTGCTGTAAGTGGCCATTCGTACCTCGATTCTCGTTCGATATCTAGTATTTTCATCATACGGCAATCCCGCATAAATTCAAAAAGTCCGCCAGGACAGTCCCGGCGAACTTTGATCATACAAAGGATTGTTGAAAAAGCAAAGGATTAACCTGTCCCTTTCGCAAGGGAAAGGCGAAATGAACGGACGCTTCCTCTTTTTAAAGCGAGGCGTCGTCTTCGTCCTTGTTCGTTTTGCCAAAGGCAGCCTGGCTGAACGTTACCAGCGCGCTGGCCGCACCCGCAAAGGAAGCGAGATACATCGGCAGTTCCGCTACGGAAGCGGTATTGACCGATCCGGCTGAGGAAGGCAGATTTTCCTTTTGCAGCGGCATGCCCAGACGGTATTCATTCGCCTGACGATACAGCTGCTGGAAGCGGGAGCTTCCGTTGGCAATCAGATAGTCGTTGACGGACCGGCGCTGACTCGTGCTCAGCGCGTTCCAGGCTTTCATGCCGTTAAGGACCTGCTGGTAGTTGGACGCGTTAATCGCCTTGATCACAGCTCCGTTTTGCATGGCGTAGTGCTGAACGAAATCATTGGCCTGATTATCGAGGCTCATCAGCGTCGGCGCATTGATCAGAGCGGCACGCTGTTTTGCGATCGTCTCATCCGCGATTTCCGGGAAGACGCTCAGCTGGGCGACTTTGCCGGCTTCTTCTGAATTTTCCGAAGACGCAGCCTTGTCCACGGTCCAGACGGACTCGGTTTTGATTCCGGTGGCTTCCGCAGTATTTGCTGGCGCTGCTGCCGGATCAACTGGCTGAATTTCGTTCTGAATGCCGTCGGTTTCCGCGATCGGGTTGAGCACGGCGTAGCCGATGCGCGGCAGCTGCAGCGTGCTGGAATCCATATTGTAGGAACAGCTGCTGGCGTTATAGAGCGTTACCGCGATATGACCGTCCAGACCGATGCCGTAATCAAACAGCATTTGCAGATCTCCGGCTGCCACACGGTATAAAACCGCAGTCTGTACGGTTACCTCTTTATTCGTGTACTGGTAAATGACCGGTTCGACCGTCCAGGCGGGCCAGCCGGCATTTTCTGCCAGCGACTTGGCAATGGTACCCGTCAGATCGTCGGTTTCCGGATTCACGGGAAAGCTCAGGGTCTGTACGCTCATGCCGCCTGGCATGTGTGAAGAAGACAGATTGAGCGTTCCTTCTGTGTACTGGTAGGAAACCGGTTTGGTTTCCACAACTTCAGCGGGAGCTTCGGGAGCAGCGTCTTCCGGTTTTGCCGGATCTGTGTCATCGGCAGGTTTGTCAGACGTTTCTTCATCAGAAACGTTCGAATTTTCCTGTGCATCCGAAGTCTGCGCATTTCCGTTTTCGCCATTTACCGGCTGCTCCGTTTTGGAATCCGGCGTCTGAGAAGGTGTCTGCTCATTGGAAGTTCCTGTATCTTCACTGGATTTAACATCCTCTCCATTGGCGGGTGCTTCCTGTGAAGGATCAGCCTTTGTCGGTGCGGAAGAATCCGAAGCGGATGTTTCGTTAGTACCGTAAGGCTGTTCATCCTTTTTTTCCGAAGAAGCCGAACTGTCCGCTGCGCTCTGAGCCGGATCGCTTTTCGTCTGCGAAGAAGCGTCCAAATCCGCGGAAGGCGCGGCCGGTGCAGGCGTTTGCGGTGTCTGCGCTGCGTTTTCTAAAGCAGCACAATAGTCCACTGCGCTCTGCGCAAGGGCGCGATAGTCGATGCCAAACGCAGCGGCCGCCTGAATGACGATCTGCTGGCGCTGGGCGTCCATCTGATCAAAGATGCCTTTGCCCTGCGCGAGAAGCGGTGCGTTTTCCGGGGTAAGCGTCGTATACCATACGGAATCTTTTACGCTGCTGCCGTCAGGCAGAAGACGAATGGTTTCAAATTTACAAAATCGATTCACGAACTCATCAGGAGTGATGCATGCGGGATCGACCGTTTCCCCTTCGATAACGGCGGGGAGCGTGGAATTGGAAGCCAGAACCGGCCGGATCATCGATCCTGCAGGCAGGCAGACCGCCGCCATCAGGGCGGCAAGAGAATACAAAGATGTCTTTTTCACATGACCCTCCTTCTATCTATTCACCGTTTTCAAAGCGGCAGAAAAGCCCGCTTTGAAAACAAACGTTCAAATCAGATTCAACACTTCATTGAAAACCGGCAGGCGGTTTTCAGCTTTCTCAGTCTAGGGGTCCAGACGCGTTTTGTCCACACCAGCGGGCTTTGACGTGCGCGCGGGTCCGGGCATCCGTGTCGAAGAGATCGTTCAGATCCGGGTTTTCGATAAAGGGAATCTGTTCGAGCGCGTCGGCGATCGCCTCTTCGATTTCGAGAAAGGAAATTTTCTTTTTCAAAAACAGGTCTACCGCCTGTTCATCCGCCGCATTGAAAATGCAGCCGGCGTTGCCGCCGCGCTTTCCCGCCTGAACGGCCAGTAAAAGCATCGGATAGCGGTCGTGATCCATTTCCTTAAAGTTTAAAGTCAGAGTCCGGGTAAGATCAAGCGGATGATCTTCTTTTAAATACGGGCGATCCGGGCCGTACAGCGCGTACTGAATCGGCAGGCGCATATCCGCGCTGCCCAGCTGGGCAATGCTCGCGCCGTCCTGATATTCGACTATCGAATGAACGATCGACTGCGGATGGAGTACCGTGGCGATCTGTTCATACGGCATATCAAAGAGATAGTGCGCCTCAATAACTTCAAAGCCTTTGTTGACCATCGTCGCCGAATCGATTGTAATACGCGGCCCCATCGACCACGACGGATGCTTCAGCGCCCGCTCCGGTATAATGTCGGCCAGTTCCTCCCGGCCAAGATCGCGCAGCGATCCGCCCGAGGCGGTAATGATCAGTCGGGAAACGTCTTCGTGACGGTTTCCCTGCAGGCATTGCCAGATGGCGGAATGTTCGGAATCGATCGGGCGCAAAACGGCGTCATGCTTTTTCAGGGCGTCCTGAACGAGTTCGCCGCCGCAGACCAGCGATTCCTTATTGGCTAACGCGACATCCTTGTCGCGTTCAATTGCAGCCAGCGTCGGAGCGAGACCGCGAAAGCCGACAACCGCGTTGACAAGCAGATCGTAGTCGAGTTCTTCGACCATATGCACCATCTGTTTTTCGCCGCCATACCAGACCACGCCGTTTGCATCTTCCCTTATGGTCTCGTCCTGCGCGCTGAGTCCCGCCGCTTTTACAGATGGAAACTGCGCGAGAATGCTTTCAAGTGCGGCTTTATTTTTTCCGGCACTGATGCCGACCAGTTCAAAATCATCCGGATGGGCTTGCAGCACATCCAGTGTCTGCGTACCGATCGAGCCGGTCGCGCCAAGAAGCAGAAGTTTTACAGGTTTTTTGTTCATAGAAAAATGTCCATTCTTATCCCCTGCGGGATAAAGGCTGTCCTCGTTTTCTTCTTTCTTAATTTTTCCCTGTTCCCCGTTCCAAAACGGCAGGCCAGAGCGAAAACTCCCGCATATAAGGGAGGCTGGGCATCGTTTCTTTTGCGCCCATGAAAAAAAGAGGACCGCAGTCCTCTTTATTATAAGCAAATCGTGATTTTTAAGACGAATTGAACCGAATGGGAACCGTCGCGCTTACGCGGCGTCTTCTTCGTCATCCACGGTGCAGCCGGCTTCCAGCCGTTCCTGGCGCGTGAACTTAATTTCATCCAGACCCCAGATTTCCTTCGCGTATTCGCGGATGGTGCGGTCGGAAGAGAAGTAGCCGGATTTGGCGATATTTACCAGCATGGCCCGAGCCCAGGCCGGTTTGTCGGCATACCAGGCCGATACGTCCGCATGGGCCATCAGGTAGGCATCAAAGTCGGCCAGAACGAAGAATTCGTCCTTGTGCAGCATCAGGTCGTTGAAGATCAGCTGGAACTCGTTCGGATTTTCCGACCATGTGCAGTTGCGCAGAGAATCAATGACCATGCGCAGTTTCGGGTTGGAATGATAAATCCGCCAGACGTCGTAGCTGTTCTCACGGCGAATGCGTTCGATGTCTTCGACTTTCAGACCGAAAATCTTCGCGTTTTCAAAGCCGACACAGTCGACGATTTCCACGTTGGCGCCATCGAGTGTACCGAGCGTCAGCGCACCGTTCATCATGTACTTCATGTTTCCGGTACCGGACGCTTCCTTGCCTGCGGTAGAAATCTGTTCCGAAACGTCTGCCGCGTTGATCAGCAGTTCGGCGATCGATACGGAGTAGTTCGGGATGAAGACGACTTTCATGTACTGGCTGACCTGCGGATCGCCGTTGATGCGGTTGGCGACCTTGACGATCAGCTTGATGATCTCCTTGGCCAGTGCGTAGCCAGGAGCAGCCTTGGCGGAGAAGAAGTACGTCGTCGGCGTAATGCGGTAATTCGGATCCTGCTTCATGCGCAGGTACAGATACATAATATGGAAGATATTCATCAGCTGACGCTTGTAGGCGTGCAGACGTTTGGACTGGCAGTCGAAAATCGTGTTGACATCGACCTCAATGCCCAGATGTTCCTTCACGTACGCAGCCAGAATTTTCTTGCGTTCGAGCTTCACTTCGAAGAACTCTTCCTGCAGTTTCGGATCGTCGACATAGGCCATCAGCTTTTCGAGCTCTTCCGGATGCTTGATGAAGCTGTCGCCGATGTATTTTTTCAGCAGTTCGGTCAGCTGCGGGTTGGAATATACGAGCCAGCGACGGTGGGTGACACCGTTGGTCTTGTTATTGAAGCGGCCCGGGTAGAACGACGCGAACGAAGCCATGACATCGTTGATGAGAATTTCGGAATGAATCTTGGCAACGCCGTTTACCGAATGGCTTCCGACAACCGCAAGGTTGGCCATGTTGACCTGATTGTTGGAAAGAATCGACATCGCCGGGAACATGTGTTCCTTGCCGGCATGCTGCGCTTCGTAATGGAAGCGGCGTTCGATTTCTTCAATAATCATGTAGACGCGCGGCAGAAGCGAACGCATCATTTCCTGCGGCCAGCGCTCCAGCGCTTCCGCCATGATCGTGTGGTTGGTATAGGCCACAGTACGGGTAACGATATCCCACGCCTGATCCCAGTCGTAATCGTAGTCATCCATGAGTACGCGCATCAGTTCCGGAATGACGAGAACCGGATGGGTGTCGTTGAGCTGGATCGCGGTTTTCTCGGCCAGATTGTCGAGCGAGCCGTATACGCGCAGATGATTATGGATCAGCTGATCCACGCCGGCGCAGACAAAGAAGTATTCCTGTTTCAGGCGCAGTTCCTTGCCTTCGTACGTCGAATCATCCGGATACACGTTAGCGGTCAGCGCCTGTACGTCATTGAGGTACTTGTTCAGAACGCCCGCCTGTACGGATTCTTCATCCACTTCCGCGTCCCAGAGACGCAGGGTGTTGGTGGTCGGGGTGTTGTAGCCGACAATCGGTACGTCATACGGTACCGCGCGGACCACAAACGCCGGGTTGTGATGCGAATGGAAATGGCCAAACTGGTCCATGTAGGCATCGAGGGTGCCGCCGAATTTGACCTGTACGGCGTGCTGGGGTTTCCAGACTTCCCAGACGTTGCCCAGACGGAGCCAGCAGTCGGGTTTTTCCACCTGTTCATCGTTGACGATTTCCTGCTTGAACAGACCGTAGTGATAGCGGATGCAGTTTCCGTTTCCGGCCAGGTTCAGACTTGCCAGAGAATCGAGGAAGCATGCGGCCAGACGGCCAAGACCGCCGTTGCCCAGGCCGGCATCGCATTCAAGTTCCTCCAGGTTGTGAATATCCAGTCCCAGATCGGCCAGTCCATCGCGGACAACATCGTAGATTCCCATGTTCATCAGGTTGTTGACCATCAGACGGCCCATCAGAAATTCCATTGAGAAGTAGTAAAGCTGTTTCGTACCGTTTGCGCGAACGCTCTTTTTTGTGAGCTTCCAGGAGTTTCCTGCATGATCGCGGATCAGAGCACCAAGGGCTAAATAACGTTCTTCATCGTAAGCATCTTCGAGATCGCGTCCGAAACGGGCGGACACTTCAGCGCGAAGGGCTTCCTTAAACGTTTCCTTACTGCTGAAAATGTTATTCATCGTTAAACCTCCACGAACTGAATTATAGATTCGGGTCTTCGAAAAGCAAGAAAGCCCCAGCCGTGCAGGCAAGTATTCTGCCCAATTTTGTGATCATTTGTGATTTTTTCTGGAAGTACCCTTCTTTCTTTAAAAATTCCGGATCCCCGTAATGGATATATTCATCATCTTTCAGGCATTGCTTTTCCTACGATTTCTACACGTTTTGACACACCCGGTTCGAATCGGTCCAATTGTTGACATTCCCGGTATCTTCCTCGTTTTCAAAGCGCGAAAGGCCTTTCAAACCGCCATTTCCTGACTCGAATATCGCTAGATGCCAGGCCGTTTTGCGCTGTTCGGGCTGGATCCGGTGCAGGCTGTCTGGTTTCAGACGAGCGTTTCCCGGGTAATAAAGCGTCGGGTTACGGGAAAGTTCCATTTATACCCTTTGGAATTCTGCGTCAGGATATAGGGCGCGATTTCATCGTCTCCGAGTTTCTTGCGCACCCGGCAGATGTGCTTGGACAGCGTGTTGTCCGAGATGCAGTGGCGCAGGCGGCTCGAGATGACATTGATCAGAACTTCTCTGGCGCAGAAGCAAGTCTGGTGTTCGACCAGATGCAGGATCAGTTCAAATTCGGTCGGAGTCGCCATTAACATTTCCCCTCCCTTGAAAATAATCTGTGCGCCGCGATCGATCAGAAGATCACCCGTCTGATAAATCACGCTTTCCCGGATCGTCTGCGGATCCCACTGGCGCGGCGGCTGGTCATAAACCATCCGCTGTACGTTATCGAGCGTGACAACTCTCCCCCGGCTGCCTTCTGCCGGTTTCTGTAAATTTACATAGGACATAATCCGTCTCCTTTTCCTTCCAACTCTTTTCTTCCTGTTTCGTTAAACTTCTGTTTTCCTGCTTCGCGTTCGGCCCTGAACTCCCGCTGCTTTGTTTGTGCAGTACCCGAAATTTTCTCCTGCCCGGATTGGGCCTGGCACTTCGTTTTACGCAGCGTTCCTCGAAGAAAAAGGAAGATTCCTTTCTGTCTGTGCAGGATTTCTGCTCCGTCTGGATCTCGCTTCCCGGCGCGGCAGCCGCCTTTGTTCCCTGACATGAATGCATACCGTTTCCGTTTTGAAAAGCAGCTCCGTTGCATATTTAGATTTTGTTTTGATTTCGTTAAGCTTTCCGACCGTCGCTTTTGCGACCGTACCGGCTTATGCCTTCGATTGCATTATTTCTTTATTTGTTTATTTTTATGGTTTATTGTGCATATTTTCCGCCTATTTATACGACTTATTTCATTTTTACGACCGATTACCACTTCGTTTTGCATCCGCTTTTCTTTCAAAAACAAAAAGGCAGACTGCCTTACAGTCTGCCGGTCTGTCCTTGTTTTTCGAATGAAATTTCCTGAAAAGCGAAACTTTTGTTCAGATTTCGTTCATATTTTCAAGAACGAAAATCCGTCTTCTCTTCCCTGAGATGACCCAGATCCGAAGGCCTGTGATGCGATCTTTACAGCGGGGATACGATTTTGGATCCGTCGATCGAAAGGAGCGGGCGGGCAGGACATGCACTCTGACTCCTGGCTTAGGGCTTAAGTTTTTCAGTTTTTCTCTGCGATCTTCTGCCCGTTTCTGCAAGAAACTGATGCATGCTTCAGGCGTGCCCCGTTCCGGTTCTCCCCGCGGACTAACCCAGACATGTTTAAGTGCATGCCGGACCATACAAAAAGGAGAGGCCCGGTTAAGGACATCTCCTGTCATTTTTCTATATGCATTTAAAAACCGAGCCGGATTTTTCCGATCAGTTTCCCTCCGAATTCGAACCGGCGTCCGCAAGCCCTTCGGTTACTTTGGGCTTTACGGTTTTGTTCGAAGACTGCGAACTGGACGAATCACTCTGGTCTTCTTCCTCTTCGCCAAGCTGCGGGAAAACGAACACCTGTTCGCCGTTTTTGGAAACATGATATTTGCCCCGGGCAATCATTTCGAGGTAGTCCGGGTTCGTCAGATTTTTGCGGGTGGTTTCGAGTTCGCTCTGCTGGCTGGTGAGCTCATCAAGCAGTTTCTCATTGGCATGAACCTCCTGATTGATATGCAGCCAGGTTCCGATATCATTGGCCATCAGGACGGAACAGAAGACGCTGAAAGCGATCAGACCGATATATATAAATCCGCGCCAGCGTGCTGCGAATCTTCTCTTTTTGCTTTTTCGACGCGAATCTGCCATGTTCGGACACCTCCTTCCCGCGGTCTTAGTCTATCAGATCAAATGTTTAATCTAAAGCAAACTTGAGACTTTTCTCTATCTGTGACAAAGAAGAAAGAACAAAGGCTTTAAAAGCCGAAATTATCTTTCATTTCAATGAATGTTTATAACTCTCATTCAATTTTAGACCGTGTGTACTTACACGGATTCATTGTGCCCGTACACGTGCGTTATTTTTTAAAAACGTCAGATTCGAACGGTTTTCATGTAGAAAGAAAGCGGTCCATGCAGACCGCTGTACTGTTTTTATTCTGTCGGTTCCGACTCGGCCTTGCGGCTTTTGAGGAAAGCCGAGAGAACCGCGATATCCGACGGGTTGATACCGGAAATGCGGCTGGCCTGTCCAAGGGTTCTTGGGCGGATCTGGCTCAGCTTGCTTCGCGCTTCGAGCGCGAGATTTTCGAGCTGATCGTAATCGATCGTTTCGGGGATGCGGACGTCTTCAAGTTTCTGCAGGCGTTCGGTATCCCGTCTGGCCTTGGCTATGTAGCCGGCGTAGCGCGTTTCGATTTCAATGCGCTTGGCAATTTTGGGCGATACCGAATAGCCAAGCCACGGTTCCAGCATATGTACGGTAACGTTTGGACGCTTGAGCAGATCGAGCGCACTGCAGCCCTGTTCAAGAGAACCGGCATCAGCCGCTTCCAGAACGGCGTTGATTTTTTCATCCGGCTTAATGCGGGTTGCGGCCAGATCTTCGAGAACCTTTTTCTCTTCGTCCTGACTCTTGAGGAACGCTTCGTAGCGTTCGTCGCTGAGGGCGCCGCAGGCATGGGCGATTTCACACAGACGCCGCGGAGCGTTGTCATGGCGCAGCAGCAGACGGTATTCCGCACGCGAGGTGAGCAGACGGTACGGCTCCTTCGTGCCTTTGGTCGTCAGGTCGTCAATCATGACGCCGATGTACGCCTGATCCCGGCCGAGCACGATTGGTTCCTTCCCCTGGTTTTTGAGGGCGGCGTTAATGCCGGCCATCAGACCCTGACCGGCCGCTTCTTCGTAGCCGGACGTTCCGTTGACCTGGCCGGCGGTAAACAGATTTTCAATTTTCTTGTTTTCCAGCGAAGGCTTCATCTGTAGCGGATCGACGGCATCGTATTCAATCGCGTAGGCGTATTTGAGGATTTCGACGTCTTTCATGCCAGGCAGCGAGCGAACCATCTGTCCCTGCACGTCTTCGGGCATGGATGTGGAAAATCCCTGGATGTAAAACGTATCATACGCAGCGCGCTCCGGTTCGAGAAAGAGCTGATGGCGGGGACGGTCCGCAAAGCGTACGAGCTTGTCTTCAATGCTCGGGCAGTAGCGGGGACCTGTACCGGTGACCAGACCGGAATACATGGCAGAATCCTGCAGATGGTCCCGAATGATTTCGTGCGTTTCTGGCGTGGTGTAAATCAGGTAGCAGGGCAGCTGCTGATCAAAGGGCAGCACTTCATCTGGCGTAGTCGTATCGGAGAACGTGATGAATTCATCCGTTCCCTGCTGAATGGCCGCCTGCGAGAGATCCACGCTCGAATAGACAACGCGCGGAGGGGTTCCGGTTTTCAGACGGATCAGATCGAGACCGGCGTCGGCCAGAGACTGCGAAAGCGTCGAGTTGGTCGGCATGCCATCCGCGCCGCTGACGGTCGCGGTATGGCCGCGCAAAATGGTCGAGCGCATGCCGGTACCGGCGGTCAGAATGACGGTACGCGAAAGAATCTGCGTGTCGTCTTCGCATTCGATGCCGATGACGCGATGGCCTTCGAGCAAAATGCGCGCCGCGCGCTGTTCGAGAATTTCCAGGTTATCCTGGGCTATCAGCGCTTCGCGCATCCAGCGGCGGTATTCGTCGCGGTCGGACTGTACGCGCAGGCACTGCACGCCTGGTCCTTTTTTCGTGTTCAGCATTTTAAACTGCAGAGCCGTCTGGTCGGCTGCTCTTGGCATCAGACCGCCAAAGGCGTCGATTTCGCGAACGACGATGCCCTTGGCCGGACCGCCGACCGAGGGATTGCAGGGCATCGAGCCGATCATGGAAATATCGTTTGTGACCAGGATGGTTTTCTGTCCCATGCGGGCTGCCGCCGCCGCGGCTTCAATGCCGGCATGACCGCCGCCGACCACTAAAACGTCATACATGATTACACCCTCCTTGCCGGCCGTTTAAACCGGATATGAAAGAGATGCTGGGGAATGCGGAAATACAGAGACATACCGAAGAAGACGATGCAGGCGACAATGCCGCTGACACACATCGTCAGAAAGCACATCAGTTTCGAGCCGGTCGTTGCACCGCAGCCCATCAGGTTGAGAAGCCAGATCACCAGACTCGTCGCAAGCAGACAGATGGACGTCTGCACGAGCAGCTTCAGGGTGGAGCGGAAGCGAACGCCGTACGCCTTTGTCATCTGATTGAGCGAATAGAAAATAATGTAGGAAAAGCAGATCACGGACGAAATCACCGCGCCCGCGATTCCCATCAGCATGACCATCGGTACCATGATAATGCCTTTGATCACTGCGGAAATAAGCATCTGCTTCAGCAGTTTCCTGCGCATGCGGCAGGCCATCATCATCGAGGAAATGACCGGCGTGATCGTGCCGAAAAAGCCTTCGATCGCAATCCAGCGCACGCTTTGCGTCGCTAAAGGCAAGTCGCTTGTGAAATAGAGCGAGTAGAAGAGCGGGCCGGCGTAGGCGAAAATGCAGAAGCTGAGAAAGAGCGCGATATACAGAACGATATTGATGCAGTCGAGGATATCCTTGCGCACCGTCCTGTAGTCCTTCATTTCCAGAGCGGACGTGATGTGCGGAATGATCGCCGCCACGAAGCCTGGAGAAAGAATCATCGGAATCGCAGTCAGCTTGATGCCGACGTAGTTGGCCGCCGACGTCATCGTCTGAATCTGGGCAGCCGTATAGCTCGACATGCGCAGGCCCGTCGGAAGCAGAACTGCGTCGTAAATGTCGTTGGCGTAACCGATGACCGCAAAGAGCAGATACGGAATGCAGATCAGAATGAATTCCTTAAAGAGCGGGCGAAGGGGTACGGCTCTCGTATTTTCGGTTTTCGCCGAACGGCGAAGCTGGCCCTGAAGCCCTTTGGAAAAGTGCATGATCTGAATCAGACCCGCAACGGCCGCTACGGACGTCGATAAAACAGCCGCGTACAGCGCATATACGGTAGAAAAATGGAAGACGTAAACGAGCAGACAGCCGACACCAAGCAGGAAGCCGACGCGGAAGATCTGTTCAAACGCCTGGGAAAAGGCGTATTCCTCCATCTCCTTGCATCCCTGCACAAAGCCGCGATAGGCGCTGAGCAGCGGAACAAAAAATATGGCGATGGACAATATGGCCAGAACCTGAGTCATCACCTGGGCGCCGTCCTGCGTACCGTCGGCCATCAGCGGACCGAGCACGCTTGAGAGCGCAAACATGATGACCATGCCTAAAAAGCCAAGCAGAGCCATGAACAGAACGGACATGCGCTGAACCGCCAGAACGGTGCGGCTGTTCTTGCGCGTAATATATTTGGCGACCATAGTGGCAATCGCCATCGGTGCTCCTGCGGTAAAGACGTTGAGCAGGTAGCTGTAGATTCGGTAAGCCGAACCGTAGTACGACATTAAGGCGTCGCTGCCGAGGATAGTCGAAAAAGGAACGGAATAGAGCAGGCCAATCGCTTTCGCAATAAAAAAGCCGCCGGTGCCGATCAGGCCGCCAGCGATGATCGATTTTTTCGCCACGGAAGCGGTTGAATGTTTATTCTCTTCGGACATAGGATGTGTCTCCTTTCAGCTTGCCATTATAACATAGAGATACCGGTAGAATTTATGGAAGCTAAAGGAGGATGAGCCCTTTGATTACCCAGTATGTCGCCACGGCCAGGCAGGCCCGCGAGGCCGATCATCAGGCGATCGACGGCCTGAAAATTCCATCCCTCATTTTGATGGAAAACGCCGCCCAGAGCGTCTGTCGATCCATACAGAAGCACGATTTTTCCAAGGACGCAAAGCGCATTCTGATTGTGTGCGGTCCGGGAAACAACGGCGCCGACGGTCTGGCCTGCGCCCGGATTCTGCTGCTTCAAAATCGCGCGGTCCGCGTCTTCGTTAACCTCGATACCCTCTCGGGCGATGGAAAAATCCAGCTGCAGGCACTCGCCGAGCTGGCCATAAGCAACGCCTGCAGTCTGACGTGTCTCTTTGTAAACAAGGCGCTCGAAAGAAAAGGCCAGCTCTGGCGCTTTGACGCCGGAGCAAAGACGGACGCAGAAAAACCAGACGACGCAGACAATTCAGACAAGGAAACTCTGGAGAATCTGAAGACTCTGGACAGGAATTCAGGCGAAAATTCAGAGGGTGCCTTTGCGGCTTATGGACTCGATCGTCTTCCCTCTCAGATCGTCCCGCTTCTCAACACGTTAAAAGAGGAAGCAGAGCATGCGGATCTTCTGGTCGATGCCCTGTTTGGAAACGGACTCAACCGGACGCTGCAGGCACCGTTTTGCGACTACGTGAATCTGCTGAACAAAGCGAAAACGCCGATCGTTTCCATCGATGTCCCCTCGGGCATCGACGGCACGACAGGCAAAGTTCTCGGCAGTGCCATTCGGGCGGATTTAACCGTTGCGCTGGACTGCCTCAAGTGGGGTCTGCTTTTAAACAACGGACCGGCCCATGCCGGATCGATCGAAATCGCCGACATCGGCATTCCCGCCTTTCTGCACGAAAAAGCCGCCGAGCCAAAGCTGTTCACCCGCAAGGACGCGCTTGAATATCTCCCCCGTCGTTCGAATTTTTCCCACAAGGGTACGTTTGGCAAGCTGCTGCTCTGCGGCGGCAGTGCGCGCATGCAGGGGGCGCTTTGCATGAGCGCCAAAGCCGCGTTTTCAAGCGGATGCGGTACGCTCACCCTGTTTACCCCCAAAGACGCCGCGAAAGCCATTGCCGCCAAAATGGATCTGGCCATGATTTTACGGGCCGATCAGGATGCGGAAGGCTGGTTTGCGCCCGGCTTCGCCAAGCTGCTTTCAACGGCAATCGATCGCTGCGATGTGATCGGCGCCGGCAATGGCATGGGCACCGGTCTGGGTGCGCAGGAAGTCGTCCAGGAAGTTCTCAAAGCCGACAGGCCGTGTGTTCTCGACGCGGACGCGATCAATATCCTTTCTCTGGATAACCACATTCAATGGCTGGACGCGCATGACGAACCGATTATTCTCACGCCCCATCTGATGGAATTTGCGCGTCTCGTTCACGCCCCGCTTGAACAGGTAGAAATCGATCCGCTGACGCT
Organism: uncultured Allobaculum sp.; assembly: GCF_948576815.1. Taxonomy (NCBI): domain Bacteria; kingdom Bacillati; phylum Bacillota; class Erysipelotrichia; order Erysipelotrichales; family Erysipelotrichaceae; genus Allobaculum; species uncultured Allobaculum sp. The sequence goes on along the minus strand of NZ_CAPAEZ010000051.1, from coordinate 404 downwards.
CGCGCAGGACTTCTGCGCGAAGCATCCGCAAGTGACGCTTGTGCTCAAATCGGATTTCACGCTCGTCTGCTCCCAGAATTCGCACTTTGTGATTCATCGTCCCGACTCCGCACTGGCCAAGGGCGGAAGCGGCGATGCGCTCTGCGGCATCATCAGCGGTCTGCTTTCCGCCGGACTCAAGCCCGACCAGACAGCCGTTCTTGGGGCCTGGATTCATAACGAAAGCGCCAGAGCCGCCAGATCGCCCTGGAGCTTCTCTCCGGAAAAGCTGATCGATGCGCTGGAAGATACGTTTCACTCACTCGAGTGCGAACAGCACGAACCCGATCGATCCGTCCTTTAACAAAGACGGTAAGTGTCAAACAATCGACGGGTATACGCGAGACTGAATATTAGATACGCTA